>JAIPJC010000022.1 GCA_021734345.1 Kiritimatiellales bacterium
GATCCATTGGGTGGACCGCATGGGTTTTCGGCCTCACCCTGCGGGTTGGCGCGAATCAACGGTTCGAATGCTTTCATGCCGTTGAGTGTAAACCACTTGCCTCATAATGGCCAGATTCCCATTTCCGGATTTAGGATAAAGGCAGTGGTTTTCTGCAGCGTGCGTTGTGGACTGGCAGGCTCTTTCCCAATATAGGCCACATCGGTCGCGCAGACGCGGCCCTGCTTATCCTTGGATACGGAGTAGTAAACCTCTTGTCCGGGCTGCGGTCGCTGATGGCGGCGGTGGATGGCTTTGATGTGGATAAAGACACGGTCACCTCCCGATACGGGGGTTATGAAGCCGAATCCCTTTTCATCGTTCCATGTGGTGATTTTTCCCTGTACTTGTAAACGCATGTTGAGTTTCTACAATTTGCCTGAGTGACATGAAATTGTAATTTTTGGGTTTTCCGTAGATTTTTATGGCAACCATGCGTCCGCGTTCATCTGCTTTGCACCGTTGTTTTAATTACTGGGTACTGAATCACCTTCGTGTTCTCTGTGTTCTTCGTGGTGAATTCCTTCTGTAGCTTGGCGAGCACCTTTTCATGGCCGTTATGGGCAATAAAATCCACATTATAGCCCATAAATAGATTGAATTGTGGGCTATAAATGCGCAACTTATGGCCCATGAAATGGAATTGGCAGAAAGAGGGCTGGCCGGAGTTCAGGTATGATTCCGCTGCATTGGCGGGATTGGAGGCGGAGTTCCTGACGTCGTCGGGCGTTTTGCTGGGTGCCTGCAAGCACCTTGATCCGGAGCAGTTCGACGCATTGCGCGTGGAGCTGGTCAGCGAGGAGGCGCTGAAGACGTCGGCGATCGAGGGCGAGTTCCTCAACCGTGACAGTCTCCAGTCGTCTATTCGCCGGCAATTCGGTTTGGAGGCCGACGGCCGCAGAATTCCGCCCGCCGAAGAGGGAATCGCGGAACTGATGGTGGAGGTCTACCGGACTTGGAATGATCCGTTGACCGATGAAACGCTGTTCAACTGGCACGCCATGCTGACACGGGGCCGTCGCGATCTCGTAGATATGGGGTGCTACCGTGCGACGGCAAATACGATGCAGGTCGTTTCCGGCGCATTGGATCGCCGGACGATCCATTTCGAGGCCCCGCCATCGCACCGGGTGGCGCAAGAGATGGCGACATTCAACGGCTGGTTCAACCGTACTGCTCCCGGCGGGCTGTCCGCCTTGCCGTCGCTGACCCGCGCCGGGATTGCGCACCTCTACTTTGTCAGCATCCATCCGTTCGAAGACGGAAACGGGCGCATTGGCCGCGCCATTGCGGTAAAATCCCTATCCCAGTCGATGGGAAGATCGAGCCTGATTGCGCTGGCGCACATGATCGAGGCCACCCGCAAGGACTACTATGCTGCATTGGAACGCAACAACCAGTTGCTGGAGGTCACGGATTGGCTGGAGTGGTTTGCCCGGACGGTGCTGGATGCGCAGGCATACACCGTCGAGTGTATCGAGTTCCTGATCAAGCAGGCCAAGCTGTATGCAAGGTTGGGCGGACAGCTCAACGAGCGCCAGGACAAGGTGCTCACCCGCATGTTCAGGGAGGGACTCGGTGGTTTCGAGGGGGGGCTGAGCGCGGACAACTATATCCGCATCGCCAAGACCTCGGCATCCACGGCAACCCGCGATCTGCAGGATTTGGTAGCCAAGGGGGCGCTGGTTCGCACCGGCGAGCTGAAGGCGACGCGCTATCATCTCCATTTGTGATCGGCGCGCCTACCTCTTTCGCTTCTTGGTGCCGTATTTAGTCTGTTCTTCGGCGGCCAGAAAAACTTCGGCATCCTCCTGTGCAGGATACGGGATCACCTTTTCCGTGTGTTCCGCGGTTAATTCCTTCCGCAGCCGCGCGAGCACCTTTGCGGGTTTCTTCAATTCGCATTCCCAGACGGTGACGACTTTCCATCCGAGTTTTTTCAAGGCGCGGCGGTGTTTCGTATCGTTGGCGACGTTGCGGTCGAACTTGGCCTGCCAGAACTCGACGTTGCTCTTGGGGGTGGAGGCTGTTTTGCAGGTTGCGTGGCGATGCCAGAAGCAGCCGTGGACGAAGACGACGGTGTTGTATTTGCGCAGGACGATGTCGGGTTTGCCGGGCAGGTCTTTCCGGTGGAGGCTGAAGCGGTAGCCGGCGCGGTGGAGTATGGAGCGGACGGCCAGCTCGGGCTTGGTGTTCTTGCCGCGTATCCGGCCCATGAGTTTCGAGCGCTCTTCTGGTGTCAGCGAGTCCATGCCGGAAGCTAACCACGGATACTCGCGGGTGGACAGGGATTATTTGCAACGGATGGATGGAAGCAACGGAGGATAGAAAAAATTGTTCTGCCTCCAAATGGTTCTGCCCCTAAAACCTCATGCCTGAACTGGAGGGGTGATAGGCAAAATAATTTTATGCAGAATGATTCTGCTGTCTGCAATGGAAGGAGGGGACAAGGGTTCTGCCCCTGAAAAACCCAAGCCCGAACTGGATGGATGTTAGGCAAAATAATTTTATGCAGAATGATTCTGCTGACGTCCGTGCGTTGGAGGCTGGTTGTCTGCAATGGAAGGAGGGGACAAGGGTTCTGCCCCTGAAAAACCCAAGCCCGAACTGGAGGTGTGATAGGCAAAATAATTTTATGCAGAATGATTCTACTGACGCCCGTGCGTTGGAGGCTGGTTGTCTGCAACGGAAGGAGGGGAAAAGGGTTCTGCCATGGCATCGACCGGCCCCAAGGCTGAACTTCCTGTAGGGCTGTCATTGAATTCTCTTTCCGGAACCGTTTTAGTTCCTTTCCGAGTGCCCGTCAAACCGGGGTTGCTTTTTCGATAAAAAATTATAAGACGTTTATGTCAATGTGTTTAACGATTATTTAAAACACCACTGCTTCTGTCCTTCGAGGGAGAGACATAAAAAATGGGCGACAACGGCGCGTTTTTTTGGCAGAAATAGGTTTTCTATGTAAGTGGACGCGATAGAAGAGGGGTAGTTTGATATGAAGCGCTTGATTGTTTTTGTCTTTGCATTGGCCGGTGTGCTGGGAACTGGAACGGTTTCAGCCGAAATGCACGAGTTCACAGCCAAAGACGGAAGTGTCGTTCAAGGCGAGATCATGGACTACAACGTCGATACCGACGTAGTTAGCATAAAGTCTGATCGCGGAAAAACCCTTCAGACCAAGGCAGGCACGTTCCGCGACGAGGACTTCAAGTATATCCGCGACTGGGATGCGGTGCGGCTCTTTTCCAAGAATACCCATTTCCGGGTTTATATCGACGGCCCCATGTCGAAGAATAAATGGACCAAGTACACGTGGTACCGGGGGCCTGGAAAGCGAGAGCCGTATGCAACATGGATAAACAACTTCAATCGGATGGGGTATACCATTAAATTTGAGAACCAAACCGGCTATGATTTGGAGAATGTAGTGTTGAAATACTGCATCTACTACGAACAGGAGCGTTTGGACCACGCCGTCGAAAAGAAGGTTACCGATCTTGTCGTCCGTCCCTCGGTTCAACTGTTTACCATTGTGCCGAATGGAATAAACAAGAAGTTTGAATCAGCCAGCATTGTGCTGCGGAGCAAGGAATATGTCGGGGGTCGCCAAACTCTGTTGCGCTACTTGGAGGGAGATGGACGTTTATTCAGGAATAAAATGATCGGCATGGTGTTCCGGGCCGAAATCAAGACAGCCAGCGGATTTTCCGCGGTGCGCGAGGTTCGGCAGCCCATCGATCTATCCGAGGAATATGCATGGGTCGAACCTACCCCGGAGAACACCATCTGGCCGGATGACAGCCTCGATGAAAGCGAAGATACCAAGAAGCCACCTACCTTTTGGGATGAGAGAGGCGGAGGGGGCGGTAGTGACGGGGGCGGGGAGTAGATTCGGCCTAGGCACATTCTGGCATAGCGATTTCACCTTTATTTTTCGTAGAAATTTGGATATAGAACACCGGTTTGAAGTTCCACTGGTTTGAGGGGTCAATATGGGTAAAAACAAAAAACCATTTTTCGCCAAGCATGCGAAATCCAGTGCAATGCTCGTCAGCTTGATCATCCACGGCATCATCGTGCTTGTCGCCGTGTCGTTTGTAGCCTTCACCGTAATCAACAAGCAGGAAAAGGTGTTTGAAGCCAAAGAGGTCAAGCATCCCCGGATGAAGCTCAAAAAACTTCAAGTACCGGTTAAGATCGAAAAACGCAAAAAGCAAACGGCAAAACTGCGCAAACGGGTCGTGGCCAAGAATACGCGCCAAAATACCATGGATATCCAGATGCCGGAAATCACTGGAATACCCGCAGGATTGGGAGCCATGGATGTTTCCAGCGGGATCGGCGGCGATATCGGCTTCTCCATGCCCGAAATCAACTTTTTCGGAGTGAAGAAGAAGAGCGAAAAAGTGGTGTTCGTCGTGCTCGCGGGACCGGCCAGTACGGCGGGGGCGGACGGACGCTACACCCCAAAGTCGCGCATGTGCTTCTCCACGATCCGGGCACGCCTGGACGACATGGTCATGAAACTGCCTGAATATGCTTTGTTCAACGCGTCGTTCTTCATGTACGACATCGCCACACCGTTTTCCACGAACATGCTGCTGGCCACGCCCGAAAACAAGCAGAAGCTTGTCGATTGGGCCGCGCCGGTCAACCCGCTGGAACTGGAAGAAACCTACGGTCCCGGCACGGTGTACGAAGGGTTCCCGGAGCGCTATTCCAAGCTTGATTGGTACAACGGGGATGTGATGACCAATGATATTCCGCCAGTCTTCCCCAAGTGGGTATACAACTACAACCCCGGTCCGCAGATCATGAAATATTTCAAGACGGGGGACAACGAGCTTCTCGACATGGAGTTTGTGCACTGGAATCGCGCGATTTGCTTTGCATTCGAGCAAAAGCCGGATGCGATATTCATCCTCACCACAAACTATATTGGCGAGGATCCGGGTGTGCTGGTGCAGGTTTTCATGAATATCTGCAAGGATCTCTACGGACCTGATCGCAGCAAATATCCAACCATCAATGTAGTGGTGCTGAGTCGTGTCGGGGTGGAGGAGGATACGGCCGCCAACGTGCTGGCAAACCAGTATATGTCCATCATCAACGCCTTCCGCGGAAAAGGGGATGTCGTGAAGGATATCCGCGACCTCATGACGCCGGAAGAAAAAGCGGCGATGGATAAGTTGCCGGGCACCTTCTAGTTTCCGGCAATAGGATTTTGGAAACGCGGCGGACTATGCGACGTCGCGTTTTTTTGTTATCTATCTTTTGTTGTCCTTAACAAAAGGTCGGGAAACGTCATCTTGGTGGTCTGCACACGGGGATTCAAGGGAGGTTGCATGGGAAAATGGGTTTGGTTTGCATGGGCGACGTCGATCGTATTCTGTAGCTATTCCGCCGATTGGCCAGTTTGGCGCGGTCCGGACGCCAATGGGATTTCGAGTGAAACCGGCTTGAACCCAACAGGCGCGCACGTTCTTTGGACAAAGGAACTCGGCGTTGGGCATTCGACCGTATCCGTCAAGGATGGACGGCTCTACACGATGGGCAACATTGAAGACAAGGACGTGGTCTACTGTCTCGATGCCAAGACCGGCGAAAAGATCTGGGATCATTCATACGACTGCCCGGCCGGAAACTATCCGGGTCCGCGTGCGACGCCTGTTTGCTCCGGGGATAGGGTCTACACCTTCAGTCGGGAGGGCCTGCTGATCTGCTTCGATGCGGTGTCTGGCGCCGTGGCATGGAAGACAGACGTCTTGGACAAGTCCGGCAATGAAAACATAAAGTGGGGTCTGGCATCCTCGCCTGTCATCGAGGGCGATCTCATCCTGCTCAATGTCGGCGAGTCCGGCGTTGCGGTTGACAGGAACAGCGGGAAAATAAAATGGAAGAGCGTCGGCAAGTCCAGCTACGCCACGCCGGTGGTGTTCGACCATAAGGGCAAGCGCTGCGCCGCCATCTTTTCCGCGCCGGGTCTACAGATCGTCGATGTAGCTACAGGCAAGAAGCTCGACTCTTTCAACTGGGAAACCAAGTACGATATCAATGGCGCCGATCCGATTGTCATGGGCGACCGGATTTTCATCTCCTCTGGCTACGACCACGGCTGCGCCATGCTCGATTTTTCGTCCGGAAAATTGAAGAAGGTTTGGGAGAGCGATGTGCTCAACAACCAGTTCAGCAGCAGCATCCTCATTGATGGCTACTTGTACAGTGTTGATGGCCAAGCCAAGAAAAAAGGGCATTTGCGGTGCATCTCCGCCGTGGACGGTGTCGAGCAGTGGAGCATGCCGATCGGGTTTGGCTCGCTGATCTCAGCCGACGGTAAGCTGATTGCCCTAGGCGAGGACGGAACGCTCTACTTCGCCGAAGCCACGCCCAAGGCCTATAAGGAAATCTCGCAATTCAAGACCGGCCTGTCCCAGCTCTGTTGGACGCCGCCGGCGCTCGCAAACGGCATCATCTATTGCCGCAACGACAAGGGGACGCTCGTCGCGATCGATGTCAGCAAATAAAACCATTCTAATCTGCCAATGCGCCGCGCGCGGCTTGGTCAATGTAGACGCGGCTTCCAGCCGCGTTGCGCCTGAAGAGTCCGTCGTCATCCCCGACCTCTGCCGCGCCGCCGCCGAAAAGGATCCAATCCTTGGAACTCGTTTTTCGGAAATCCACGCCTGCCATCCCCGCGCCGTCCGGGCTCTTTTTTCCTTTGCCGGGTTCCCGCTTCCTGAAGGCGCAAAACTGCATAACCACCGCCATCCGGTCGGCCCGCCAGCCGATAATCCATCCGTCCAATCCGACACCGCATGGTTTCCGGTCATCGACTACGACCGTTGCACCAGCTGCGGACAGTGCTTCCAGTTCTGCTTGTTCGGAGTCTATGAGAAGGACGAATCAGGCAGGGTGGTGGTGGCGAATCCGCAAAGTTGCAAAAACAACTGCCCGGCCTGCGCGCGGATCTGCCCCGAGGCCGCGATCATTTTTCCAAAGGTCGGCGAGTCGCCTATCAATGGAGCAGAGATTTCCGACGAAGACGGACTCAAGGCCAATATCAAGGTCAACGTCGACGAAATCCTTGGCGACGATGTCTATGCTGCACTCACCGCCCGTAGGCAGAAGCGCCGCGCATTGCTCAACGAGAAGAAAATCGGGAAGGCATTGGCAGAGCGGAAAAAGTATTTTGGGGAGAAGTCATGAGCACCACCCTGATGAAACGTCTATTGACGGAACCCGATAAGCGGTTGCTATGGAAGTTCGCCTACAACTTTGGCTACAAGGGCATGCGCTCCATCGAAAAGTTTCAGCAACGCATCAAGCGGGGCGAATATTTTCCGGCTTTCCTGTTCCTCTCCGTCACCAACGCCTGCAACCTCGCCTGCCAAGGTTGCTGGGTGTCGCAGTCGAATCCGCCCAAGGAGATTTCCCCCGGCACGCTCGACAACGTCATCACCGAGTGCAAGGCGCAGGGTTCTTTCTTTTTCGGTATCCTCGGCGGCGAGCCGTTGCTCTACGACGGCCTCTTCGAGGTTTTTGAAAAGCATCCCGACTGCTACTTCCTGCTCTTCACCAACGGAACGATGATCACCGATGCCGTCGCCAAGGAGATGCGGCGCATCGGGAACATTAGCCCGCTCATCAGCATCGAGGGACTCGCAAAGGTCAGCGATGTGCGTCGCGGCGGGGAGAACGTCTATGAGCAGTCGATGATGGGGTTGGCCAACTGCCGCGCCAACCGTCTTGTGACCGGCGTGGCGACCAGCATCTGCAAAACCAACATCGACGACCTCGCCTCGGAAAAATTCGTGAACGAAATCGCGGCGCTCGGCGCGCATTATCTTTGGTACTACATCTACCGTCCGGTTGGCCCGAAGCCCACGCCGAAGCTGGCCTTGAACTCCGAACAGATCACCGCGCTGCGGCGCTTCATGGTCGACATCCGCCTCAAGGCGCCGCTGATGGTCATCGATGCCTACTGGGACGACAAGGGCCACGCGCTCTGTCCGGCGGCGGTCGGCATCGCCAATCACATCAGCCCCGACGGCTACATCGAACCTTGTCCGCCGCTCCAGTTCGCCAAGGACAACATTGGCGATGGCACGGGGCTCTACGACATCTTCAACCGCTCCGACTTCCTCGCCAAGTTCCGCATGATGAGTTGCGAAACCACGCAGGGCTGCATCATCATGGAACATCCTGGCAAGCTCGCGGACTTCATCAAGAACGAGGGGGCGGTCGACAGCTCCGGGCGAAGCTCCCTGCTGGCCGAACTCGATCACATGTGCGCCTGCGGGAGCCATCACCAGCCCGGCAAGGAAATTCCTGAACGCAGCTGGGCCTACCGCTTTGCCAAGAAACACTGGTTCTTCGGATTCGGAGCATACGGATAATGGAAAAAATAAAACAACCCTACGGCGTTCCGCCCGGAAAGGATCAGCGCGACGCACTGCAGCAAGCCGCTTGCGCCTATGTCGCACGGCACCAGCTCGTGCCGCCCCTCTCCATGGAGGAACTGCGGGATCACGCCTCGCGGATCACTCATCACTCAAGCCTCATCGACTACGCCATGGTGCTGCTCAACAACGAGGTGTGGCGCGAAACCGTCGCCTCCATCCCCTACGAACGCCGCCTGCTACTGCTGCCGCAATGCCTGCGCGACTTCAAGCATTGTCCGGCCGAGATCGACGAATTCGGCCTGCTGTGCGAGGAGTGCGGGCGTTGCAATATCGGCGAACTTCAGGCGCTCGCCGAGGAACTCGGCTATGTCGTGCTCGTCGCCGAAGGTTCCACCGTCGTCTCCAAACTGCTCGAAGGCGGGAAGGTCGACGCCGTCGTTGGTGTCAGTTGCCTGAATGCGCTCGAAAAATCATTTCCGCACATGGCCGCCGGAGCCATCCCCGGCCTGGCCATCCCGCTCACTATCGACGGTTGCATCGGCACCGAAATGGATCTTGGCCATGTCCGCGACGCCATCCAGTTGAAATCGGATACCCCATGGGAAAACCAGCTCGATCTTGACCGCCTGCAGGAAATCGTGGACGGCTGGTTCGCGCCCTCCAGGGAATGGGAAACCGAAACCCGCACCGGGCAGATTGCCTACGAGTGGCTGCTCAAGGACGGCAAGCGCTGGCGCCCGTTCCTGCTGGCCTGCACCTATAGCGCGCTCAATGAAGGTTCCATCGATTTGCCCGATGAGATCCGCCGCCTTGCGATCGCCGTCGAATGTTTCCATAAGGCATCGCTTGCCCACGACGATATCGAAGACGCCGACGACCTGCGCTACGGCGAACCCACGCTCCATCGTCAATATGGAATTCCCGTTGCGCTCAACGTGGGCGATCTGCTCGTGGGCGAAGGCTACCGCTGGATTGCATCCGTCGCCACCCGGACCGTCGAGCTGCTGCGTATCGCCGCCGAAAACCACCACACCCTTTGCTTGGGGCAGGGCGAAGAACTCTACGGCCTCTCCCGGGAAACACCGTTCACCGCCAAGGAAGCCATCGAAATCTTCCGCCGCAAAACCGCGCCCGCCTTCGGCGTCTCGCTTTTGCTGGGAGCCGTTGCCGCCGGGGCGGACGATACCCTGCTGGCGACCCTCCAATCCTTCAGCGAATCGCTCGGCATTGCCTATCAGATCCGCGACGATATCGATGAATACAAAACCGGCGAAGCTGTCGACCTGCGCGCGTCGCTTCTGCTGGCTCTCGCCAACGATCATAAACCGCTGGAATGGCTGCGGAGCGACAGCCCGAACCTCAGCCACATTTTTGACGAACTGATGGTGGTCGAAAAAGCCTCCCAGTTGTTGGAGCACTACAAGAACGAGGCCGTCCGCGCGCTCAATCCGCTTCAAAACGCCTTGCTGAAGAGCATGCTGCGGCGTGTCGCCACCAAAATGCTGGGAGGGATTTGATTCCGTGAAAACACTCGCTGGCCAGATGATCCGTATGGCTGCGCGTTCGCGCACCTTCCTGGAAAAAGACTCCCGCCGGGAGGTGGCCCGTTTCATTCGCGCACGGCAAAATCCCGATGGAGGTTTCCGGGGGCGGGGGGCGGCGAGCGATCTCTACTACACGGTCTTTGCTTCGTCCGGATTGATGGCGCTGGGCGCACCGTTTTCACTGTGGCGGCTATGGCGGTATGTGCGTTCGTTCGGCATGGGCGACAACCTTGATCTGGTTCATCTGGCCTGTTTAATCCGGTTGCGCGTGGTGTTCCCGATGCGGAAATCGACACGCCGGAAGTTTGCCGAGGCATTGGCAGAACACCAGTCCGAATCCGCCTACGATCTATTCATGAAATTGTTGGCGGAGGATTATTTAGCCGAATCCAACTTTCCCGACGAACCGCTTTACATTCCGCCGGACGATCCCACTACGAATCTGGCCGCTGCGGTCGTGGTGAACCGGCAGATAGATCCTGTCACGGAGGACGCACTGTTTGAACGGATCTGTCCGTCCGGTGGTTTTGCCGCAACCGGGAACCTGCAATCCGCCGATTTGCTATCGACCGCGACGGCGCTTTTCGCCTTGCGGTCCATGGATGCCGATCTCGATTTCATCCGCCGGCCATGCCTGGACTATATCGCATCGCTCTGGCGGGATAGTGGTGGTTTTTCCGGACATGAAGCGGATCAGTTCGAGGACGTCGAATACACCTTCTACGCCCTGCTGGCCATCGGGTGCTTGATGGCATGAACGCCGCCTTGCAAAACGCCCGTGCAACCCTGCTGGCCGAACTTTCGCCCGCGGGGCGTTGGGAAGGAGAGCTTTCCAGTTCTGCCCTAGCTACGGCGGTGGCCGCGTTTGCATTGAAGCTGGCTGGCAAGGCCGAGCTGACGGCGCGCGGATGCCAATGGCTGGAAAACCATCGCAATGCCGACGGTGGTTGGGGCGACAGTCCCGAGAGTCCGAGCAACTTTACCACTACCTTGCTCTGCCGTTGCGCGTTGGATGAAGCGATCGGATCGCCGCAGGAAGTAGCTGATTCGATCCTCGGATTCTACGGCAACGACCGTACCTTTTCTGTTCCGATTTTGACCATGTGCATGCTGGCGGGGAAACTGGGCGACGACTGGTCGGTCGTGCCGCAACTCCCGTTCGAGCTGGCGGTGTTCCCTCACCGCTTCTACAAGTTTCTCCGGCTTCCCGTGGTGAGCTATGCCCTGCCCGCGTTGATCGCCATCGGGCTGGTGCGTCACAAAAACAAACCGTCCCGATTCTCATGCCTCCGGAATAGCTTGATGAACCGGGTGCTGGATATCCTGCAGAAAATCCAACCCGACAGTGGTGGATATCTCGAGGCCGCACCATTGACCAGTTTTGTAGGCATGAGTCTGGTGGGCGCGGGCCTTGGCGATCATCCGGTGGCGCAGGCGTGCTTCCGCTTTCTGGAAAACACGGTCCGCGACGATGGCAGCTGGCCGATCGACATCAATCTCTCGACGTGGGTGACGTCGCTTTCCGTCCGGGCCTTGGGTGACGATCTTTCCGGAGAACAAAAGGAGCGGATCCGCGACCATCTGCTCAAGACAAAGTGGACGGTGGAACATCCCTTTACCCATGCCGTGCCGGGCGGCTGGGGCTGGACGTATGCGCAGGGCGGCGTGCCCGATGCGGACGACACCGCCGCCGCACTGCTGGCTTTGCGACGGCTTGGGCAGACAGGAATGTCTGCCCCGCATGTGGAGCAGACTTTCCAGTCTGCTCTGCGGGGAATCCGCTGGCTGTTGGATCTACAGAACCGCGACGGCGGCATGCCGACCTTTTGCAAGGGGTGGGGGAAGCTGCCGTTCGACCGCAGCTGTCCGGATCTGACCGCGCATGCGATCCGCGCCTTTATCGAGTGGCGCGGCGAGGTGGATGCCAACCTTTGGAAAAGGATGGAGCGTTCGATTCGTCGCGGCCTGCGTTATTTGGAAAAAGAACAACGTGCGGATGGCGTGTGGCTTCCGCTATGGTTTGGCAGCCAGTCCGACCCGACCCACGAAAACCCGGTGTACGGCACCGTCCGTGTACTGGAAGCCCTGCGCGAGCTGGACGAAGCCGAGTTTCCATCGGTTGTAAAAATGAAGCAACGTGGGTTCCATTGGCTGGAACGTGTTCCGCTTTCGGGGCTTTCGGTTGAGGAAACGGCCTTGGTGGCCGGCTCGACGGGCAGGGGGGCGGATCAACTACTCGAAATGACACAGGGTGGCACGGTGTTTTTGGCTAGCCCGATTGGGCTATATTTTGCGAGTCTGTGGTACTCCGAAAAACTATACCCGCTGATTTTCACGGTGGAAGCATTGAAACGTTGCAAGGAAGAGCATGAGTAGTTTTATCAAAGGTATTTGCCATTTCGGGCTGTCGGTGTCCGACCTCGACGAATCGGTGCGTTTCTATACCGAGGTGCTGGGGCTGGAAATCAGCGAGCGCCGCGAAAAGGATGTCTTCTTCCGTGTCGGCGCGGACGATGTGCTGGCGTTGATCCAGTATCCGGGCGGGGCGGAGCGGTTCGATGCCGAGATGCGGCCGAAGAATTGGGGCAAGGCCTTCACGCATTTTGGACTGGCCGCGGAATCGGCCGAGGCGGTATTTGAATTTCAGGAGCATCTGAACGCGAATGGCGTGAGGATCGTGAAGGAGGCGTACGAACGGTGGGACGGTGCGAGCCTTTATTTTATCGATCCCAACGGCTACACGCTGGAGTACATCTATTTCAAACCGGGGAAATAACAACAACATAAGGTGGTGGGGAATGAGCAAAAAAGGTGTTTGTGCGGTGCTGGGGGTGGCATGCATGGCTACGGCGTACGCCGGCGACTGGCCGCAATTTGGCGGACCGGACCGGAATAATATTTCAACCGAAGTTGGGCTGGCCGATTCATGGCCGGCGAGTGGGCTAAAAACCCTGTGGGAAACCGCCGTCTTCGATGGCTATTCAGGGCCGGCCATCAAAGCGGGAAAAGTTTATCTGATCGACCGCGACGGCGACGACAGCCTGCTGCGGTGCCTCGATCTGGCGTCCGGCAAGGATCTCTGGAAGTGTTCGTTCCCCGATCCCGGCGAAATGAAGGGGAAGAAGTTTGCGGGAACGCGCGGCGTACCGACCGTTACCGACGATGCCATCTATCTGGTCACCGGCTACGGCACCTTTGCCTGCATCGACCTCAAGTTGCACAAGGTCAAGTGGAAGCTCAACCTCCTCGAGGACTACAACAGCGAGCTGAACCAATTTGGCATAGCGCAGGCACCCTTCATCCATGGCGACATGGTTTTGGTTGCGCCCAATACGGACGAGGCCGGGGTGGCGGCGTACGACAAGGCATCCGGCAAGAAGCTGTGGACATCGCCCGGACTAGGGAAGCATGCCTACGTGTCCCCCCGGATCGTGACCCTCTGCGGACAGGAGATGGTGGTGGCCGCCGGCTCGAAGGAAGATCCTCCCAAAAAGCGTGGACGGGGTAAGGATGCAGAACCGGAAGAGCCTGCCAAGGAACCCATGCTGGGTCATATCGTAGGACTCTCGCCCAAGGACGGATCGATCCTATGGGACTACACTGGATGGCAGTGCAAGATTGCGATTCCACAACCGGTACTGGTATCGGATGACCGGCTTTTCATCACGGGGGGCTACGACGCCGGATCGGCCATGATCCAGATCGTGAAGGAAGGCAACGGCTTTGCGGTGAAGGAACTCTATAAGACCGAAGAGGTCGGTTCGCAAACCCACTTGCCGATCCTGGTAGGGAACCATCTCTTCATCGAGAGCAACTCCAACTCCCGTCACGACGGCCTTGCATGCTTCAGTCTCGACGGCAAACTCGAATGGCGCACGAAGGATATCGACGGTGCGCCCAACTTCGAGCGTGGTTCCTTCATTCTGGCTGATGGCAAGCTGATCATCCTCGATGGCAAGACCGGTTCCCTTCATCTGGTGAAGGCCGATGTCGCCGGTTACAAGGAGCTCGCCTCGGCCCCGCTGGTCAAGGAAAACGATATGGCTTGGGCTACGCTTGCGCTTTCCGATGGCAAGCTGCTCGTTCGCGATTGGAACACGCTCAAGTGCGTTGATTTAAAGTAGACGCGGCTGCCAGCCGCGTCGCGCACAATGTGAAACAGAAATTCACCAGCCTGTTGATAGCTGTGCCCATCCTCATCCTGTGCGGATGGGTGGCCCTCCTCCTATTGTCGCGCTGGTTCGCCTACGACCCCGCGCGCGGACTTGTGCGCAGCCTGCCCGGTACGGATGGTGGCCCTCCGGAGTCGGAACGGATGGTGGCCGAGAAGCTGGATGTGGATTTGACCGGAACGCTCGAAAACTTTGATGGCGTTCCGTCCAACCTGCCCGGTAGCTGGCCGCGCTTTCGCGGTGCCGACTTCGACAATATCTGCAAGGACGATGTACGACTCGCCAATGCTTGGCCGGAGTCCGGTCCCAAAATACTCTGGTCGGTCGAGTTGGGCGAGGGCCACGCCGCGCCCGCTGTGTTCAAAGGTTGCGTCTACCTGCTCGACTATAACGAAGCCACGCGCTCCGATGCGCTCCGCTGTTTTTCGCTCGCCGACGGCAAGGAGATCTGGCGGCGTTCCTACACCTTGCCCGCCAAGCGCAACCACGGCCTGTCGCGCACCATCCCGGCCGTCACCGAGGACTGCATCGTAACCATCGGCCCACGCTGCCATGTCTCATGCGTTGATACTGCGACAGGCCAGTTCCGCTGGGGAATCGATCTGCAAAAGGAATACGGTACCACCGAACCGCTCTGGTTCACCGGTCAATGTCCGCTCATCGACAACGGTCTGACGATCATCGCGCCCGGCGGGCCGGACGCGTTGCTGATGGCGGTCGACTGCAAGACCGGCACGGTGGTTTGGAAAACGCCGAATCCCAATGGTTGGAAAATGTCGCACTCGTCCATCATGCCAATGGTGCTGCACGGCGAAGAAATGTACGTCTATGCCGCCATCGGTGGAATGGCTGGCGTTTCCAAGGACGGAAAAATTCGGTGGGAAATTCCATGGAGCGCATCGGTCATTGCTCCGTCGCCCGTTCTGGTTCCCGGCAATCGCATCTTCATCACCGGCGGCTATGGTGCAGGCAGCCTGATGGTGCAAATCGATAAAACCAATGAGGGTTATGCCGCGAAGGAGGTGGCCAAAAACGGCCCGGCGGATTGGCTCGCCTGCGAGCAGCAGACGCCGATCCTGCACGACGGCCTACTCTACGGCATCATGCCCAAGGATGGCGGCGCGTTGAAACAGCAGTTTGTGTGTTATGATCCGGCCAATGGGTTGGTTTGGTCGAGTGGCAAGACGCATCGATTTGGACTCGGGCCGTTCATCATGGCGGACGGGAAGTTTTTTATACTGGACGACGACGGTACATTGACCATGCTGGTGGCCAGCCGAAGCGGCTACGAGCAGCTCGCACAGCATAAGGTGCTCGACGGCCAAGACGCATGGGGGCCGTTGGCCATCGCTGGCACCCGCATGCTGTTGCGCGACTCGACCCGCATGATTTGTATCGAACTGGAGGAAGGGAAATGAGCACCGCGAAAAAAAACTGGATCTGGTTCATCGCCTTGATGCTGCTGGTGCTCGGTGTGGGAATCTATCTCGGCCAGAGCCGGCGCACCGAGCTGGGCAAGAGCTTCGATTATTCCCTCGAAGACTACCGCAAAGTCGATCCCGCATTGATCCGCTACACCGAAGTTGATCGTATTGTTCCAAACATAGGCAAGCTGTCCGCGCTGGCGGTTGCCCCGGATGGAAATGTCTATGTCGGCGGCGAAAATGCGATTTCCATCTTTCCTGAAAACCGGCGGCTTCCCGTGAATGGAACGCCAACCTGCATCGCCGTGGACGATGCCGGCACCGTGTTTTTAGGTGTGGGCGACCATGTCGAAATATTCTCCAAGGATTGGAAAAACACGGCGTGGCCGTCACTTGGTGAAAAGGCCTACCTGACGTCGATTGCGGTCGACGACTGGTATGTCTACGTGGCCGATGCTGGAAGCCGCCGTGTCTGGCGCTACAAGAAGGAAGGCGGCAAGCCGCTGGAAATCGGCAAGAAGGATTGGGCGAATGGCGTGCGCGGCTTCTATGTCCCGAGTCCGTTCTTCGATCTCGCGATCAGTCGGACCGATGGCTCGATCTGGGTGGTCAATCCGGGCTACCACGCGCTGGAAAACTATCGCCCGGACGGCATGCCGCTTTCAAAGTGGGAAAACAGTTCGTTTATGATCGACGGCTTTAGCGGTTGCTGCAACCCGTCGCATTTTGCACTCATGCCCGATGGCGGATTCGTCACGGCCGAAAAGGGACTGCCGCGCGTGAAGATCCACAATGTGGATGGCTCGCTGCGCTGCGTGGTTGCTGCACCCGACCAGTTCGACGATGGGGTGTTGGGGCTCGACGTGGCGGTCGATGGCAACGGTCGCATTTATGTACTCGATCCGAGCCAGGGCGCGGTACGTATTTTCGAGGAGAAAAAATGAAGACGCTCAATCGCCAAGATGTATTGAGGGGATTCGCGCTCACCGGCCTTGCCGGCCTGTGCACGGTGCTGGCCTCGCGCAAGGACAAGTTTGAATGCAACACATGCGCCGAGTTTATGGACGGGCAATGTAGACGCGGCTTCCAGCCGCGTTGCGCACGTTCGGCAGACGGCTTTTCAACCACAACGCGGCTGGAAGCCGCGTCTACAATCAAGCGATGAACAAGAATACAAAATCAGGTCGGCGTGATTTTGTGCGCGGGGCGGCGGCGGTGCTGATCGGCGGCGCGGTGCTGTCGGCCGGGCGCAGTCGTTCGCCGCGGTTGGTATGGCAGATTGATCCGGCCAAATGCACGCAGTGCGGACGCTGCGCGACCCATTGCGTATTGGCTCCGTCGGCCGTGAAGTGCTTCCACTCCTATTCCATCTGCGGCTATTGCGACCTCTGCGGCGGCTATTTGCGCCCCGACGCCAAGAACCGCAACACCGGCGCGGAAAACCAGCTCTGTCCCACGGCGGCGTTGCAACGCAAGTTCATCGAGATGCCGTACTACCAGTACACGATCAACGAGGATCTGTGCATCGGCTGCGGCAAGTGCGTGAAGGGCTGTTCCGTCTTCGGCAACGGTTCGCTCTATATGCAGGTAAGGCACGACCGCTGCGTTAACTGCAACGAATGCGCCATCGCCCGGGCGTGTCCCTCCGACGCCTTCAAGCGCGTCCCCGCCTCCGATCCCTATCTGCTCAAGTCCGATCAGGAACGGAGGATTGTGTGAAAAGGTATGTAGTTCCGCCTTTAGGCGGCTTCTCTCCAACTGGGTCGCGCTGGACGGGCCGCCTAAAGGCGGTACTACATGCCTTGGTGTGCATGTTCTTCTTTTTCTTCGGAACAACAGCCCATGCCGAGTTCCGGTTCCCGATGCCGGAGTTTGCTTCGGGCTACACGCACCCGCCGGTGCATGTTCCCGGCCCGTCGAATATGATGGTGGGGTGGGACATTGTCGTATTGCTTTCAACGCTGACGCTGGCGAGTATCTTTGTGCTGAAACACCGCAAGCGGCGGGAAATATTCTTGCTGACCCTCTTCTCGATGATCTATTTCGGGTTCTGGCGCAACGGGTGCGTCTGCTCGGTCGGGTCGGTACAGAATATCATGGCGGGCATCTGCGATCCGGACTATGGCGTACCGCTCACCGTGCTGGTTTTTTTTTCCGCACCGCTGATCTTTGCGCTGCTGTTTGGCCGCGTCTTCTGCGCGGCGGTCTGCCCGCTGGGTGCGATTCAGGAGGCGGTGGCCGTCAAACCGGTCAAGGTGCCGCCCGCTGTTGAGAAGGTGCTCTCCGTTTTTCCGTACCTCTACCTTGGGCTGGCGATGCTATCTGTCGCGATGGGCGCGGGCTTCATCATTTGCCAGTACGATCCGTTTGTCGGCGTCTTCCGCATGGGCGCCAGTTTTAGCATGTGGATCTTCGGTGGCCTGATGCTCGTGCTCGGCATCTTTGTGGCGCGACCCTACTGCCGCTTTCTCTGCCCCTACGGCGTGCTGCTCAACTGGTGCTCGAAACTTTCGCGCCGCCACGCCACCATTACGCCGGCCGGTTGCATCCAGTGCGATCTTTGCGCCGACTCGTGCCCCTACAACGCCATCAACGAACCAACGCCATCCGAGGTTCCGGAAACCCGCGAGCAAGGCGCTCGTCGACTCGGACTCTTGTTGTTGCTGTTCCCGGTTCTGGTAGCGCTCGGTGTTGGCGTCGGCTGTTTGCTGAAAGAGCCGCTTTCGCGCATGCACCCAACCGTGCGGCTGGCCGAGCGCATCGCCGGCGAGGAACTGGGCCGCTACGCCGAAACCAACATCGAGTCCGAAGCCTTCCGCGCGTCCGACACGCCCAATGAAAAGCTCTATGCCGAAGCCATGGAGATCAAGGAGGGGTTCGGGATCGGTAGGAAATGGCTCGGCGCATTCATCGGGCTGGTGATCGGCTGCAAGCTGGTCTCCGTTTCCATTTTGCGCAAACGCACCGATTACGAACCCGATCGCGGCACCTGCTATAGCTGTGGACGATGTTTCAAGTATTGCCCGGTGCAGGAGTAATTTGATGAATGAGTTTAAGAAGAGACCGGTTTTGGGAACGGCGGCGCAGAGCGTGGCGCTGGTGGCGGCGCTGTTTTCGCTTGTCGTTTGCATCCTGCTTGTGGGCGACCATGTGCGGTTGCTGAAAATGGATCCACTGAACGATCCGCACTTGCTTCAATTGCGAAAGGAACTGGCCGATTCCACAGGCGACAACGTGGCGTTGGTGGAACAAATACGTACCTACGATCTCTATGCACGCCGCGCCTTCTTCGCCAACCAGGAACAACGGCGCACGGGCGGGTTGCTACTGCTCGGTGGGGCGGTGGTCTGTTTTGTTGCGCTCAAGTTTTCCCATCTCTGGAAACCCAAACTCCCAACGATTGGAACATCGGGGAAGGTCGATCACTGGGAGCTGAACTTCCTGTTCCGGCAACTCATGACTGGAACCGCTGTCTTCCTCGTAGTGGTTTCGCTGTTTCTAGCCTTTGCAGTCCAGAGCGATCTGCCTGCCGTGCTTGAACATGCGGATAAGCAGGCAAGAAAGCCTGCTCCACATGTGGGGCGGACTTTCCAGTCTGCCCTTTCTGAGGACATGAAAACCAACTGGCCATCACTACGCGGGCCAGGCGGCTATGGCGTGGCGCACTTCGCGACCGCGCCGACGAACTGGAATATCGAAAGCGGCGACGGCGTGCTGTGGAAAACCGAAGTGCCGGTTCCCGGCTTCAACTCGCCGATTGTCTGGGGCAACCGTATTTTCATGTCGGGTGCCGATGACGAAGGGCAGGAGGTTTTCTGCTTCGATGGCGACACGGGCGAGCAGCTCTGGAGCAAGACGGTTGAAACCACCGTCGAGCTTCCGGAGGTTTCGGAAGATACGGGTTATGCCGCGCCGACGATGGCGACGGATGGCTCGCTTGTGTTCGCCATCTTCGCCACGGGCGAGCTGTCCGCGTTCGATTTCGACGGCAATCCAGCTTGGCAAAAAAACCTCGGCGTGCCGAAGAATCCGTACGGCATGGGATCGTCGCTCATCAGCGACGGCCAGCGGTTGTTTGTTCAGTACGACCATCAGGACGCGCAGAAGGTCATGGCGCTCGATTGCGCGACCGGAAACACGGTTTGGCAAATGGCCCGCACTCATATTTCGTGGTCGAGCCCGGCGCTGATCGATGCCGCCACCGGATTGCAGCTTGTCCTCAACGATGAAGAAAACGTTACGGCGTACGATCCGGTTTCCGGGAAACAGTTGTGGCAGGTGAAATGTCTCGGCGGCGAGGTCGCGCCGTCGCCTGCCTTCAACGGCAAAGACATTGTTTTTGTGGCGAATGAATATGCGCAGGCCAGCGCGCTCAAGCTGACCGACGGTACGCCGGAAATCCTTTGGCAGTACGACGAATATCTTCCTGAAATCAGCAGCCCGGTCGCGGCGTCCAACCTCTTCTTGATCGCTACCTCGGCAGGTGACGTGGTCTGCCTTGATGCCGCCACGGGCAAGGCGAAGTGGGAACATGAATTCAACGACGGGTTCAGCTCTTCGCCCGTACTGGTCGGCGACCGTATCTACGCAATCGACCGCAAAGGCGTGGTGCATATCTTTGGAGCGGAAGCAGAATACAAGGAGATTGCAACCATCGAAATGGGCGAGCCTGTCTATGCCACTCCGGCCTTTCTCGATGGCCGCATCTACATCCGCGCCGATGAAAACCTGTACTGTATTGGAAACTGATAGATGACCGCAAAGACGCTAAGAAGCAAAGATTCTATTCCTTCGCGTCTTTGCGTCTTCGCGGTCAATAAAATCGGATGAATGGTGAACTAAATAATATGGAAGTGGATCGGATCGTTGGCGAGATCGGGCGCGATGCGGCGTCGGTCATTCCGATCCTGCAAGGCTTGCAGAAGCAGTTCAAGCATCTGCCGGAGGCTGCGCTGCGGCGCGTGTGCGAGATCAGCGACATCACCCCCGCACAGATCGAAGGCGTGTCGTCGTTCTTCTCGCAGTTCCGCCGGACACCGGTCGGCAAACACATGATCAGCGTCTGCGACGGCACGGCCTGCCATGTGAAAGGCTCCGAAACGATCCATGCCGCCGTGCTCACCGCACTCGGCATCGACGGGGGCGATACGGATGCAGACGGACTTTTCACGGTGCAGAAAGTAGCGTGCCTTGGATGCTGCACGCTGGCACCGGCGGTGCAGATCGATAGCGTGACCTACGGACACCTGCGGACGGACACCGTCTCGAACATGATCGCCGACTTCCTGGAGAACGACGCCAACCGGACGCCTCGCCATTTCGAGAAATCGGAAGACGGTATTTCGATGGGCGAGGTGCGGATCGGGCTGGGGTCGTGTTGCGTTGCGGGCGGTAGCGCAAAGATACGCGATGCGCTGGAGGATTCGCTCGCCGCACTCAAGTGCAAGGTCGACATCAAACCCGTCGGGTGTGTTGGCATGTGCCACCGCACGCCGTTGTTGGAAGTGGTGATTCCCGGAGAAGAACCGGTGCTGTACGCCAAGGTTCGGCCGGAGGATATTCCCGAAATCATCGAACGCCACTTCTGGTCGGACAGTTCGTTTATCAAGATCCGTACGGCGGCGGAAAGCTGGTTGAAAAAACTCTACACCGACGATGCGCGCAACGTGCCGGAGCGCTATGAAATCGATGTGCGCGACAAACTCGTGGCCGATTTCCTCGGTCGCCAGCAGCGCATCGCCACGGAGCATAGCGGCGTATTGAACCCGTCGGACATGGACGAATACAAGCTGCTCGGCGGTTTCAAGGCCCTCAAAACCGTCTTCTTCAAGAACGATTCCGATTGGTTGATTTCCGAAATCGAAAGAAGCGGACTGCGCGGCCGTGGCGGCGGCGGTTTTCCGACGGCAAAGAAATGGACGGCTGTGCGCAAGGCTGTCGGCGAAAAAAAATACATCATCCTTAATGGCGATGAAGGCGACCCTGGCGCGTTCATGGATCGAATGATTCTGGAGTCGTATCCGTACCGCGTGATCGAAGGAATGATCATTGCCGCTTGCGCAGTCGGAGCTACGGAAGGGGTGCTGTATATCCGCGCCGAATATCCGCTGGCGGTGAAGCGGATGCGGCAGGCGCTGATCGACTGCGAAGCGGACGGTTTGCTTGGCGATAATATTTTCGGCAGCGGGCATTCTCTAACACTGCGTGTTTTCGAGGGGGCGGGCGCGTTCGTGTGCGGCGAGGAGTCGGCGCTGGTCGCCTCGCTCGAAGGGCGGCGCGGTATGCCGCACTACCGCCCACCGTTTCCGGCGGAACAGGGATTGCACGGGTGCCCGACGCTGGTGAACAACGCCGAAACCTACGCCGTGGTGCCCTGGATTATCCGCAACGGCGCGGAAGCCTTCTCGAAGCTCGGAACGGAACACAGCAAGGGCACCAAGGTGTTTTCGCTGGCGGGCAAGATCGAACGCGGTGGGCTGATCGAGGTGCCGATGGGGATCACCATCAACGAGGTGGTCGAACAGATCGGCGGTGGAGTGGCCAATGGTCGGACGTTCAAGGCGGTGCAGATCGGTGGTCCATCGGGCGGCTGCATTCCGGCGTCGCTCGGAGATACGCCGGTCGACTTCGAGGCGTTGAAGGATATTGGTGCGATGATGGGCTCGGGCGGTTTTGTGGTATTGGACGACCACGACTGCATGGTTGAGATGGCGCACTATTTTTTGTCGTTTACCCAGAGCGAGTCGTGTGGGAAATGCACGCCCTGCCGCGTTGGCACCAAGCGGATGCTTGAAATTCTGACGCGGCTTTGCACCGGCGGCGGCAAACCAGGCGATATCGAAAAACTCGAACCGCTGGCGCATACCGTCAAGGCGCAGAGCCTGTGCGGACTAGGTAAAACCGCGCCGAATCCGGTGCTGACCACCATAAAGTATTTCCGCGAGGAGTTCGAAGCGCATATCGCAGGCCGATGCCCGGCAGGCAAGTGCCGGAAAATAATCACCTATTCGATCAGCGACGATTGCATCGGATGCACCAAGTGCGCGGTCGAATGTCCGGTGAACGCGATCAGCGGCGAGCCGTATGCGGTGTTTGAAATCGATCCGGATCTTTGCATTCGGTGCGACAACTGCCGGCAGGTCTGCCCGGTCGATGCAGTGGAAGTCAGATAGAAATTCTTGGCAGGATCAATTTGATGACCGCAAAGACGCGAGGACGCAAAGGAGAAGAGAATGACTAAAACAACCGAACGGCAGGAGGAGTTAGTTAAACAGTTTCTAGATGCGGCGATTGAGGTTCATCGAGAACTCGGGCCGGGCTATGATGAAGCGGTCTATGAAAATGCATTGGTTGTTGAAAGGATCTCAGGGGGATCCCTTATGAACGGCAAAAGATCATTGAGGTTTTCTATAAAGGAACGCGTGTTGGCGAGGGGCGAATAGATTTATATCTGGGTGGAGAAGTTGTTGTGGAACTGAAGACAGTAGAACAGTTGAACCAAAAGCACATGGCTCAGGTAATTTCGTATCTGAAAGCAACGAAGCGCCCTTTGGGATTATTGGTAAACTTTCACGAGTTCCTTTTGAAAAATGGCCTTAAGCGCATCCTGTACTCCTAGAAAAAGCTCCTTTGCGTCGTCGCGTCTTTGCGATCAAAAACAGCGGTGGAATGGTTATGCCTGATTTGAAAATAAATGGATTGCCTGCGCATGTTGAATCCGGCGCTTCGGTGCTGGAAGCGGCGGAGATGGTGTTTGTCGAGATCCCGACGCTGTGCCACCTGAAGGGCATGAAGCCGGATACGTCGTGCATGCTGTGCGTCGTGAAGGACACGGCTAGTGGCCAATTGATTCCGGCCTGTTCGGCGCGGGCGGTTGACGGGATGGAGATTGATACCAACTGCGCCGAGGTGCAGTCGGCGAGGCGCGATATCCTGAACCTGTTGTTGAGCGAGCATGTAGGCGACTGCGAAGCACCATGCACACGCATCTGTCCAGCGCACCTCGACATTCCGCTGATGCTCCGTGAAATTGTGCGCGGCAATATGGAGTCCGCCGCGTGGATTGCCCGGCGCGATTTAACCCTTCCCGCGACGCTGGGTTATATTTGCCCCGCGCCGTGCGAAACGGGATGTCGTCGCGGGCAGGTGGACAAAGCTATCACTATCCGGGATCTGCATCGCTCGATGGCGGAAAACCACGAGGGGTCAGTCCTCGGATTTAATGATACTGAAATACGAGGACTGACCCCTAAGGTGGTGGCGGTGATCGGCTCGGGGGCGGCAGGGCTGGCCTGTGCGTGGCGGTTGCGGTTGCTGGGATATGGCTGCACGGTTTTCGATGAAAAACCGCAAGCGGGCGGAGCATTGCGCGAGGAGTCGGTGCTTCCGATGGATGTGCTGGATGCCGAGGTGGAGTCGCTGCGGGAGGCGGGGATTGCTTTTGAGCTGGGCCATGCGGTTTCCCTGCATACGGTTGCGGAGAAGTACAACGGCGTGGTGTTCGCCGGAACCGAGTTTGCCGGAGCGCATTTCGCGGATGCGTTCTATGCCGAGGAGCACAAGTTGGCGGTAAAGGCGGTGGCGAACGGCAAGGCGGCGGCGGTGGCGCTTGACCGGTTTTTGAAAGGCGAGAAGCCCAATGTGGCAAAACCGTTTGATTCGAAGATCGGAAAGCTGCGCGAGAGCGAAGTGCAGGAACTCGTGAAGAACTGTGCGGCGGTCGAGCAGACTGGAAAGTCTGCTCCACATGTGGGGCAGACTTTCCAGTCTGCCCAGTCCGAAGCTGGGAAGTGCCTGCATTGCGACTGTCGGAAGCCAGTGGGTTGCAAGTTACGGAAGTATGCGGAGCAGTATGGCGCGGATCAGCGCGAATTCCCGGCAGACGAACGGGGACACGTGCAATTGATCGGCCACAGCGAAGCGGTGGTGTTCGAGCCGGGCAAGTGCATCAAGTGCGGGCTGTGCGTCAAAATTACGAAGCGCGCAGGCGAGGCGTTGGGTCTGGCGTTTGTCGGGCGCGGATTCAATACGCAGGTTCAGGTTCCGTTTGGCGAATCGTTGCAGAACGGTTTGCGGGAAGCGGCGAAGGATTGCGTCGAAGCCTGCCCAACGGGAGCACTGGCCTTTCGTAACGAGGAGGAGCGATGAAGGTTGTACACATCGTTCCAGGATCGGGCGGCACGTTCTACTGCCAGAACTGTATGCGCGACGGTGCTTTGGTGACGGCATTGCGGCGGGCAGGCGTAGATGCGGTGATGGTGCCGATGTATCTGCCCATGTTTTCCGACGGCGAGCCGGTGCAGGCCGACGTACCGGTATTCTTCGGCGGCATCAATGTCTGGCTGCAACAGCAGTTTCCGTTTTTCCGCAAGACCCCGCGTTGGTTGGATCGCTTGTTCGATTCGCAATGGATGCTCAACCGGGTGGCCAAGCTGGAGGGGACGACGTCCCCTGTCGAACTTGGGCCGATGACGCTTTCAATGCTGGAGGGTTCCGAAGGGAATCAGCGCAAAGAGGTCGAGCGTTTGGTGGCATGGTTGGCGGAACATGAAAAACCGGACGTGGTGCATCTTTCGAATGCGTTGTTGATCGGCTTGGCTGGCGCGATCAAAGAGGCGCTGAATGTCCCGGTGGTCTGTTCGCTTCAGGACGAAGATGGGTGGCTCGACGGGATTGCTTCGCCGTTCGGCGAGGCGTGTTGGGATGCGATCCGTGCGCGGGCGGGGGATGTGGATCGGTTCGTGGCGGTGAGCGCTTGGTTTGCTGATCGGATGAGCGAGCGCTTGATGATCCCGCGCGATCTGATCGACGTGGTGCATATCGGCATCGACCTTACGGGATACGATCCCGCGCCGTTCGCGGTTGATCCACCGGTGCTTGGATTTCTTTCCCGCATGAATCCGGTCTTGGGACTGGACAAGCTGGTGGATGCGTTTATCGCGCTTAAAAAAATCCAAGGATTGGAAAAGCTGAAACTGCGTGCGATGGGCGGGGCGGTTGGCGAGGATCGGGAATACGTATCCTCCCTGAAAAAAAAGCTGGCGAAGCTAGGGCTGGAAAGCGAGGCGGAGTTTATTGAGGATTTTGGCCGCGAGCATCGCTTGGCGTTTTTGAAGTCGCTGTCGGTCATGTGCGTACCGGTGGAGCAGGGCGAGGCGTTTGGCACCTACATTATCGAAGCCATGGCGGCGGGCGTTCCGGTGGTGCAGCCGCACGCGGGCGCATTTCCGGAATTGATCGAGCAGACGGGTGGCGGGTTGCTCTACGATGATTTGGAGGAAACCTTGGAGGATTTGCTGACCAATCCCCGATTGGCCCGGCAGCTGGGACAAAACGGGCGCGAGTCGGTGCTGGAAATTTTTGGAATCGAATCGATGGCGCGGAACATGGTCTCTGTCTACGGGGATTTGGCAAAATGACCAGGGACAGAATAATTTTTTTACTGACGTGCCTGGCTGTTTCGGTTTTTGGCGAGTGGCCAACCTATCACGGTGCGGCGGATTTGCGTGGTGTGGCGGATGTGGCATTGCCGGAGCAACCGGCGTTGCTGTGGCGATATGATGCAGGCGGTGCGATCGGCCATGCGCCGGTGTCGGACGGAGAACATATTTTCTTTTCGGCGAAGAAGGGAAAGATCGTTGCCATCGACTTGGAAGGTTCCGAGGTCTGGAAAAAAAACCTGATGCGAACGAACGATGCCGGTGCGGAGATGCCCGTACAGTTCGAAGCGCCGCTGGCCTGCGGAGGCGGATTGGTTTTTGCGGGGACATTGCGCGGATCGGTCTATGCGCTGGATGCCAAAACGGGCGAGGAGAAATGGCGCTATGAGACGGGTGGAATCTTTGTCGGATCGCCGAATATGGTTTCAAACCTTGTGGTGGTGCTGGATCAGTCGGAGGGGGCATTGCACGGTGTGGATATCGAGACGGGGAAGCTGGCCTGGAAGACGGAGGGCGTTGAACGGTGCGACGGTTCGCCGGGGATTGGAGATGGGCGCGTTGTGTTTGGCAGCTGTGCGGCGGCGTTGCATGTCTATTCGGCGAGTGATGGAATGCATTTGAAAAACATCGAACTGGGCGGTGATGCGCAGGTGGCGGGCGGTGTCGCGGTGGATGGAAACCTTGTTTTTGCCGGTGTGCGCGATGGCAGCATGGTTTGCGCCGATGCAGCAACCGGAGAGATGATTTGGAGCAGCGACGAGTCGACGGAGCAGACGTTCTCAACTCCTGCGGTAACACCGAACGCAGTGGTTTATTCCTCAGACAATGGGTTTGTTTATGCGGTGGATCGCGAAGTCGGGAAGCTGCTTTGGAAATTCGATGCGGGTGGCTTGCCAGGGTCACCCGTGATTGCGAAGGACAAGGTGGTTATTTCGTCGGACGGTACGCTTTATTTGCTGGATCTAAAGGATGGAAAAAAACTGTGGGCGAAGGAGATCAGTGACGAGATTACGTCTCCGGCGATCATCAACGGGATGATTGTTGTCGGCGCGGACGATGGAACGGTGCGTGCGTTCGGCTCTAAAAAGTAGACGCGTTTTCCAGCCGCGTTGGGGGGGAACTGCTATTGGCTTTGGCGTGCGCAAGGCGGCTGGAAGCCGCGTCTACAATATGGGGAATGTTTATGGAACATCTGCTGAAACTGGAAAAGATATCCAAGCGATACGACGCGTGCACCCATGTTTTGGCGTGCGTAGATTTGGCGGTGGCCGAAGGCGAATCGGTTGCCGTGGTCGGGCCATCGGGCTGCGGCAAGAGCACGTTGCTGAATATTATCGGAACGCTGGATCGACCGGATGCAGGATCGGTGGAATTTGACGGAACCGATCTGTTGGCGATGGATGAAAAGGCGACGGCCGAGTTCCGGAACGCGCGCGTCGGTTTCGTGTTTCAGCTGCACCATCTCCTTCCGCAATGCTCGGTTTTGGAAAATGTGCTGGTGCCGTCGCTGGTAAACAGGAATGCCGGCAATGCGAAAGAGCGGGCGTTGCAGTTGCTTGATCGTGTTGGATTGTCGGATCGGTTGTCGCATCGGCCGGGTAAACTGTCGGGCGGGGAGCGGCAACGCGTGGCGGTGGTGCGGGCGCTGATCAACCGGCCGCGATTGCTGTTGGCGGACGAGCCGACCGGGTCGCTGGATCGCGCGGGCGCGGATGAACTGGTGCGACTTTTGTTGGAACTCAACCGCGAAGAAAGCCTGACGCTGGTCATGGTGACGCATTCGATGCGGTTGGCGGAAAAGATGGATCGGGTGATGACACTCGAAGCCGGAACATTGAAATGATCCGATTGGTTTCCAGGAGTCTGCGGTTTTATGGACGGAGCCATGTGGGCGTACTGCTCGGCACGGTGTTGGCATCGGCCATATTGACCGGGTCGTTGCTGGTTGGCGACTCGGTGGATGGCTCGCTCCGGAAGTTTGCCCTGCAACGCCTCGGCGGAATCCATTATGCAATGCAGGTGTCGAACGGGTTGGTTTCGAGTGAGCTTGCCGTAAAAATTTCCGATGATGCGGCGGTGGTTTTGCAATTGCGCGGCATGGCGCTGGCCAACGAAAAACAGATCAACCGCGTGCAGGTGCTGGGTACGGATGGCCGATTCTGGAAGTTTGCAGGGCTGGATTTCCAGTTGCGGGGAAACGAAGTGGCGTTGAACGAAAAACTGGCGGTGGCTTTGGGTGTCGATGTTGGAAGCGAGGTTTCGCTTCGGATTGAAAAGCCATCGCTGCTGCCGCGCGATGCCCCGTTGGCAGCGCAAAAGGATGACCGCAGTGTTCGCGGTCGGTTTACGGTCACACGCATTCTGGGGGATGACGAGCTGGGGCGCTTCGGTTTGTCGGCCAGCCAGACTGTGCCGTACAATGCGTTCGTTAACTCAAAGTGGCTGGAAGAACGCACGGGTTTGGACGGCAAGGCGAATTTGATTTTGACGGGCGAGGAGCTTCCCGATTCATCCCTTGAAAACGTGTGGGAGTGCTCAGACTTCGGGTTGAGGTTCCGTACGGTGAATGGCGTGGTGCAGCTGGAGTCGGAGGGGATTTACCTGCCGCCGGAAGCGGTGCGGGCGGCCATGTCGATTCCGGGGGCGGAGGGGACGCTGACCTATCTGGTGAATTCGATTTCCAAGGGTGGGAAGTCGACGCCATATTCGTTTGTGCTGGCGAGCGGCGGGGCAGGCGGGCCGCCTGCGGTACAGCTTGGCGACCATGAAATAATCATCAACCGGTGGCTGGCGGACGAGCTGGGCGCGGTGGTTGGCGACTCCGTTTCGATGAAGTATTTCGAACTGCTTCCTGCGAACCGCTTCGAGGAACGGGAGCGGACTTTCACGGTTCTCCGTGTGGTTGAAATGGACGATTTGGAATTAGAGCGGAAGCTTGCGCCGCAGTTCCCGGGGCTGACGGACGTGGACCGTTGCGCGGATTGGGATGTCGGGATTCCGATGGAGAAGGCGCGGTTGGATGATGCAGCGAACGAGGCCTACTGGAACCAATACAAACAGATGCCAAAGGCCATCGTTTCGCTGAAGGCCGGACAGGAAATGTGGTCGAACCGGTTCGGAGGTTTGACGTCCGTTCGGTGGTTGAATGGCAACGATGTCGAGACGGCTTTCCGGCAGGAATATAATCCTGCGGCGGCCGGATTTGTTTTCCAGCCGGTGCGCGAACAGGCGCTGGCGGCGGTGGATCATGCGATGGACTTTGGCCAGCTATTCATCGGTATGAGCTTTTTCCTGATTGTGGCGGCGCTGATGCTGACGGGCCTGTTATTTGTGTTCGGCGTTCAACGGCGCGCGGAGGAGATGGGGATTCTGCTGGCGACGGGCTGGACACCGGGCCGGGTACGTACGCTCTTTTTTGCGGAGGGAGGGATGATTGCTCTCGTTGGTTCGGTGGTCGGTGCATGGCTGGGGACGGGATACACGAAGCTGTTGATTCTCGGGTTGTCCAACTATTGGAAAGGGGCGGTGGCCCATTCGGCGATCCAGTATTTTGCGAAGCCGGAGACCCTCGCGACGGGTGCAATTTCGAGTTTCGCTTGCGCGCTGGTAGCGATGGGCGTTGCGATGTGGCGGCAGACCAGGCATCCGGCGCGCGAATTATTGATGGCGGATTTTACACAGGAGTTCCTCCCGCTGGAAAAAGATTCACCGGGGCAGGTGGGCCGCCTGCGGTACGTCGCCGGAGGTGCGGCTCTTGGCGCGATTGGGTTGGTGGCCTATGCGCTGATGGCGGAAGTGCAGAGTGTGACCATGCCGTTTTTCGGGGCGGGGGCATTGTTGCTGGTTGCGGGGGTGCTGTTTTGCGGGATCGCTTTGCGGCGGGTGGGCAGACTGGAAAGTCTGCCCCACATAAAAGGCATGGCTTTGCGGAATGTGGCGCGGCGGCGCGGGCGCAGCCTGACGGTGGCCGGTCTGCTGGCGTGCGGGTGCTTTCTGGTGTTTGCGGTTTCTTCAATGAAGGAGGATGTGGCGGCGCATGCGGATGAGCCGGGATCGGGCACGGGTGGATTCGCTTGGTTCGGGGAGTCGACGCTACCGATTGCCGATGATTTGGGCGGTGTCCGGTTGCGGGTACATGACGGGGACGACGCGAGCTGCCTTAATCTGAACCGCGCCCGGTCGCCCAAGTTATTGGGAGTGGATCCGGATGCGATGTCGAGGCGGAAGGCGTTTCTGGCTGGCGAGGATGTATGGGCGCTGCTGAAACTCGATTTACTGGATGGCGTTATCCCGGCTCTGGTGGGTGATTTGGATACGGCGATGTGGGGGCTGGAGGCAAAGGTTGGCCCGGAAAAAGGCGATGTGTTGGATTATCGTGACGAAGCCGGAAATGCGTTCAAGGTAAAGCTGGTCGGTGCGCTGCCGATGCGGCTGTCGGTTTTCCAGGGAAGTTTGCTGATGGCCGAAGAGCGGTTTGTGCAACGGTTTCCGGGCGAGGCGGGCTATCGGATGTTCCTGCTCGACGGGGCAGGCGGGACGCCTGCGGTACGGCAGTACGAACGGGCCGGTTTGGATGTGGTGCCGACGACGGAACGGTTGATGGAGTTCTACGCGGTGGAGTCGACCTATCTGGCGATGTTTCTAGTGCTGGGAGCGATGGGTTTGGCCGTCGGCAGCATGGGCATGGGCGTAGTGGTGCTGCGCAATGTGCAGGATCGGAAAACAGAGGTTGCCTTGATGCGGGCGGTGGGATATCGGCGCGCCGTTTTGTGGAAGCTGCTCGTTGCCGAACATGGGATGTTGCTAGTGGCCGGGTTGGCTGTGGGGATGATGGCTTCGGCAGTGGCGATGGTTCCGGCCATGGTGATTTCGCAGTCGCAGGTGTCGTACGGTTTTCTGGCGGGATTGCTTGGGATGGTTGTGCTGTGCGGGATCGTGTGCATGGCGGGCGCGATTGGTATCTCGCTTAGAGGGGATGCGCTGGCCGGCTTGCGAAATGAATAAAACCCTATTCGGCCAATATTTTTTCTAGCGTATGAAGAATTTCGGGCAGGTCTGCGAGGGATGCGCCAGAGAACCATATCTGCTGGGGGTAGACCATGATGTTGGGGCCGGCTTCGCAGACGCCAAGGCAGCCGGAATCCGATACGCGGACAATCCCTTTCCATCCGCGGTTGCTGATTTCATTCTTAAGAGCATCCTTCAATGCAGGATTTTCACCATCGCCGCAGGATTTCCGTTCTCCGCCGCGGGACTTACCGCATACGAAGAGGTGGCACTTGTAGGGGGATTGCTGTTGTTTCATCGTAAAAACTCCTGTTCGTTTACCAATAGGACGTGATGGTGATAATCATTTGTGAGAATTAAAAGACAAATGGTGCGTGTTTTTAGTCGTACTTCACGCTCGAAGCTGAGAGGTCGGGTGTTTTATAGGGGAAAGCACCATCGGCACACTTGACGATCATATCGTTCGAACATAAGCTGGGTTCAAGTCACGCGGGACACGGTTCGGTTTGTTTAGAGAAGAGCCTTCTTGGAGAGTTGTATTGTTCGGTATCGCCCATAACAAAAAGATCGTGGCTCCTCCTCCGGCGGGCGTGGCAACATTGATTTTCTGCGTTTTTGATGAAAAGCACAAGATCCACCATAATTTTCGCGCCAGCCAGTCTCCGGAATTGGATGACGGTGCGTTCCGTTTCATGGAGGACCCTTCCTGTATTGCGGAAAACAGTTTTCTGACGGATGCCTTCCGGCTGCGCGAGTCTTCCTCCGTGGTGCTTTCCTGCGGGGGCGGACAAAGAAAATACCTCTATGTGCTTCCCTATGAAAGGAAATGGGGAAAATGGTGCTTTGCGTGCGTCCAAGTGACCACGGTACCTCCTAATCCGGATGACGTTGCCCTGTCGGGTGGTTGTGCGTTGGCGGAGGAGCGCGTTTGTCTGGTACTTGTCGATTCGCGGGATACTATTCGTGCGGCCAGTCCCCGTGTGCCGGAAGCCTTCGGCTACGAATCGAAAAACCTGATTGGACTGAATCTTGGGGATCTGTTTTCCGGATCGGATGCCGAGGTGCTGTCGGGCTGTTCGGCGGATACCAATGAATCGATCCTGAGCTGTACGTTTTTCTGCCTGGATGGATCAAAGCGGGATGTGGAAGTCAAAAAATTCTCCGCTCCGGATGGCTTCACCCTCTACGGGATTTGCGACGTGTCGCCACGGCGCAGCATGGAGGAGTTCGCCGAGGCTACGGCACGGGAACGCCGCCGGATTGGGCAGGACCTGCACGATTCGATCGGGCAGACCCTCACCGGCATCAGCCTGCTCAGCCGCTCCCTTTCCAACGTTTTAAACCGCGATGGACATGGTGGGAGCACCGATGCTTCGCAGATTTCCGAACTGGCCGATGAAGCCAGCAACCAGATCCGCCAGATTTCACGGAGTCTGATGCCTTCGGATATCGTACAGCGGGGGCTATGCGATGCACTTCGCGAGCTGGCCCGGATCACCACGGCTTCGTGCAATGTGGTCTGCGAGGCCTTTTTGGACGAATCGCTCGAATTCCCGGATGTGGCGGTGGAGACGCATCTTTATCGGATTGCGCAGGAATCGGTGAACAATGCGGTACGGCATGCCGGGGCGAGTCGCATCGAGATCATTGTCTGCGAAGTCGACGGCTTGCAGCAGCTCGAAGTGGTTGATAATGGACGATGGAAAGAGCCGGCAACCAATCTGGCAGGGATAGGATTGAAAACAATGGAATACCGTGCGTCGGCCATCGGCGGGCTGTTGCATTTGGGTCATGGAGCCCAGGGTGGCACCCGGGTGACTTGCCGACTGGAGTTGGACGAAGCCTTGGCACTAAGAGAGTAGGATTAGGTATGGCGGGAAAAAATACGAAAAAGCGAGTCTACCTTGTGGATGATCATCCGATTGTCCGCCAGGGCCTGATAAAATTGATTGAACAGGAAGCCGGACTCGAAGTTTGCGGCGAGTCGGGCAGTGTTGCGGAAGCGCTGGACGCCCTCAAGAAGCTGAGTCCGGACGTGATCCTCGTTGATATTTCGCTGGAAGACTCCAACGGGCTTGAACTCATCAAGATTGTCGACGACCTTGGGCTTCAGATCCCGATGCTGGTGCTCTCGATGCATGATGAATCGCTCTATGCCGAACATGCCTTGCGCGCGGGGGCCAGCGGCTATGTTATGAAGCAGGCAGCCTCGAACACGCTGATCCAGGCCATTGAAAAAGTGTTGGATGGCGAAATCTATGTAAGCAAGGAAATGTCCTCCCAGATGCTCAAGATGGCGTTTCGCGGCAGCGGAGACGACACCCGCACCGGCACGGAAACGCTGAGCCTGCGCGAACTGGAGGTATTCGAACTTATCGGGCGTGGAAATTCCACGCGCGAAATCGCCGAACAACTACATCTTAGCGTGAAGACCATCGAAACCTACAGGGCGCACATCAAGGACAAGTTGCAACTGCGTAGTGGAACCGAACTCATGCAGCGGGCCATTCATTGGGTTGAAACCGAATCCCATCGCATTTCAGAGTAGGGGTTCTTTCTGTAAAGATAGTTCCCATTCGAAATTCCTTGTTCGATATTCGGACCTCCTATCAGGGTTTCCCCTATGCGGAATTGCCGGTTTTCCCAATCCCTCCATCAGGGATTGTTCCATCCAACTATCAGCCGATCCCCGTCTTGCCGCTTTCCAGATTGTGCGCGAGAGTCCGACGCATAACGAATCCCTCAAACAAACAAAGGGATTGAGTCTTGGATGGTTCAGTAAGAATTTTTAGAGGGCAGTTTGTTCAGGCATGGAAATTGCTGTGAATGCGGCAGGTTAACAAGGTTCTGTCAAAATTTCTATGAAAACGCCGATAGCTATGAAGCCGGGAGAACAGGAACCCCGGAGCGGGGCGAATGAGGGCTTTTGATGGGGATGGTTTCTGTGTCGGCGGGAGTTTGGTCGCCGGTTTTTAGCCCTGT
>JAIPJC010000023.1 GCA_021734345.1 Kiritimatiellales bacterium
ACCGGCGGCGGGGCATCGCTTGAATTCATGGAAGGAAAGCAGCTCCCTGGCATCGTTGCCCTGACCGACAAGTAGTCCTGCCCGGCACGGAATGAAAAACTCCCGTCGTCCGGCGGGAGTTTTTTTTGGTTCATGTCCCATTTGCGGGGAATGATTTTTTTGCGGATGCTCGTTCGTAGATGCGATGCCCTCATCCCATTTTCGGCAGCAGGGCTTCCCATGCGCAAAGCGGTGAGGGCACCGCTTCTACGATGACAACCCCTTTACCCGGAAATGGGTCATGAACCTTTTTTTGTCTAGGGATCCGGTCGGACTACAACCGTTCGAGATATTCGATCCATGCATCCATGCCGTCGCCGGTCTTGGCGCTGAGCTCGAAGGTGCAGGCACCAGGCTGGACCTGCTGGATATATTTGCGGCAGGCGGCGAGATCCCATTCGAGTGTTTTTGCCAGATCCATTTTGGTGAGGAGAATCGCCTTGGCGATGGCAAAAAGCACCGGATATTTGACCGGCTTGTCTTCGCCCTCCGGTGTCGAAAGCAGGGCGACCTTGAAGCTTTCCCCGAGGTCGAACGCGGTGGGGCAGACCATGTTCCCGACGTTTTCAATGAAGAGAAGCTTCGTGCCTTCTTCGACGACCTCCGTGAGTGCGTGTGAAATTTGATGCGCGTCGAGGTGGCAGGAGCTGATTGTTTCAATCTGATGGATCTTGGCTCCCTTGCCGGCCAGCCGCCGGGCATCGCGGTCGGTCTGCTGGTCGCCCGTAATGACGGCGCATTTAATCCTGCCGTTGAGCCGCTCCAGCGTTTTTTCGAGCAGTAGCGTTTTCCCAGACCCCGGGGCGGAAATCAGATTGATGGCAGTTATGCCATGTTCGGCCAGCCATGCGCGGTTCTGTGCGGCCAACGTGTCGTTTTTCGCCAGCACCTTTTCCTCCAGCGTCACTGTCTTGGTGTGCACATGACCATGCTTGTGGTCGTGCCCGTGATGATGGTGATGTTCGTTTGCCTTTCCGCATCCGCATGTTTCGCACATAGCCCACTTCCTCCCATGTTGCTGGAAATTCCACGCTCGGAGTCTAGCTCATTTACTGTAGGGATCCATAATATTAATAGCCAGATGAAGGAGCCTTACTGCGCCTTGAAGAATCGGGCAATGCGTCCCGGCGGAAAGCCGTACATTTTTTTGAAAACCTTCGAGAAGTGGTAGGCATCGCAGAACCCGGTTTGTTCGGCGGCCTCCTTCACGCTCATGCGCTGGTTCTGCATGCGCAGGAACGCCTGCTTGCATCGTTCATTGTGCAGCACTTCGGTGGGGGTGGTGTGCAGCTCTTTTTTAAAAAGGTGGTTGATGTGTTGCGGCGAAATGTGGAAATGGGCGGCCAGCCTGCTGCGCGTTACCGGTTCCATGTAGTGGTCGCGGATATGGTTCGCCATTTGGGCGGTGAGGGACGAGGGCGGGGTCAGTTCGGATGGGCTCCACCGTGTGCAGAGCCGCAGCCAGATTTCGCTGGCAACGGCTTGCAACAACGGTTCGCGCAGCGGGCCTGTTTTAATGAATGCTTCTGCGCATCGCCGGAATCCGTCGCACAGATCGGCATCGATGTTCCGGGTGAGGCGTGCGGGTTCGATCCGGTTCGCCGGGTATTGCGCGGCGGCAAAAAGATCGCAGTGGATGCAACTGATGGATCCCTCTTCTTTCAGGCTTTTAAAGGTATGCCGTTCGCCCGGAAAGATGATCAGCAGATCGTTGTCGTTTGCCGTGAAAACCTGTTCGCCCAGTTCCAGCATGAAACTTCCGTGGTTGACCAGAATAAGTTCCATATCGGGAATAGTACGGGGTCCCCAGGTGTCGAAGGGTTTGGCCTGCATCCTGTGGTTAGAAATGTTGACGCGAGGGCGCACATCGGCCGATGGACAGGATCCCATGCTACAATCGTACATCTTATTCATATTTTCACCCATTTCTATCCAGAGGGCTTCCAGAGTATAACAGCCTCGTTTCAATGTAAATTACAACAGAACCACCAAAGGAGATGGATGATGAACAACCGGGAACGTGTTAAAGCAATTCTACATTACCAACCGGTGGACAGCCTGCCGGTCGTCCATTTTGGGTTCTGGCCCGAGACGCTGGAGAAGTGGCATGGGGAAGGTCATTTGACCGAGGAGGAATCCAAAACTGGCTACGAAGGATGCCTTTCAATCGACCGGAAGCTGGGTTTTGACTTCAACTGGTTCAGCACGTTTTTCTATCACGGCTCCCTCCATCCCATGTTTGAACGCAAGATGCTTGAGGAGTTGCCGGACGGATCGAAGAAGGTGATGAATGCCTACGGCGTGGTGGAGATGGAAAAGCCGGGCGCGGGCAGCATTCCGATGGAGGTTTCGCACACGTTGACCGACCGTGCGTCGTGGGAGGAGCACTATCTGCCGCGTCTCCAGTTTTCAGCTGAGCGCATTCAGCAGTCGTGGGTGATGAATCCCGACGACGGGACATACAAGGTGTTTTCCGCAGGCGGACTGGCGGTGCTGAAAGACGAGCGACGCTCGCAGCACTACGGCCTCTACTGCGGCAGCCTGATCGGTGATATCCGCAACTGGCTCGGCGTCGTGGGCTTGAGTTATCTGCAAGTCGATGACGAGGATCTGTTCATGGAAATGGTGGGAACCGTGGCGGACCTCGACTACCGCAACACCGAGTACATCCTGAAGACCGGTGCGAAGTTTGATTTCGCCCATTTCTGGGAGGACATCTGTTTCAAGAACGGCCCGCTGGTTGCCCCGACCGTATTCAACGAAGTGATTGGTCCGCACTATAAGCGGATCACCTCGCTTTGCCGGCAGTACGGCGTCGATATTGTTTCAGTCGATTGCGACGGCTGGATCGACTCGCTCATCCCGACATGGCTTGAAAACGGCGTGAACACCATGTTCCCGATCGAAGTAGGCACGTGGAACGCCTCCATCGCGCCGTGGCGCGAGAAATACGGGCGCGAGCTGCGTGGCGTCGGCGGCATGAACAAAACGGTTTTTGCAAAAGACCGGAAGGCGGTGGATGCGGAAATCGATCGGCTCAGGCCGTTGGTGGAACTCGGCGGCTACATTCCATGTCCGGACCACCGCCTCGCGCCGGATGCCGAGTGGGACAACGTTCGCTACTACTGCGACCAGATGCACAAAAACTTCCAGAGGTAAAATGCCATGATTGCTGAAAACCTGCGGTGCGAATATCAAACCGATCCGTTGTGCATCGACGCAGAACACCCGCGTCTAGGCTGGACGCTTTCCTCGACGGAGCGGGCGAAGCGGCAGACGGCATATCGCATTCTCGTCGCCTCGTCGTCGGAACGGTTGGCCGAAGAGATAGGCGACCTTTGGGATACGGGACGCGTGGAGTCTTCGCAAAGCCTGCAGGTGGAATATGCCGGAAGCCCGATGGAAAGTTTCCGCCGTCACTTCTGGAAAGTGCAGGTGTGGGATGAAGCCGGGCAACCCAGTGGTTGGAGCGATGTCGCGGAATGGGGTGCCGGCATTCTTCGCGACGACGACTGGGGTGGAGATTGGATGGCTTCGCAACGCAGGCTTCTAACCGCGGGCCCGCTGGAGCGCTACCGGAAACCATTTTTCATCAACAAGCCCGTCAAGCGGGCGGTTGTCTATTCCACGGCCACCGGATTCCATGAACTGTTTTTAAATGGCCGCAAGGTGGGCGACGATGTGTTGTCGCCGCTGTGGGCCAACTATCGCAAAACGATCTACTACGTCGCGCACGAGGTAACCGGCCAGCTCCATCAAGGCGACAATGTTTTTGCAGGCGAGCTGGGGAACGGATTCTACAATGTCGCCGGTGGACGCTATACGAAATTTGTCGGGTCGTTCGGCACACCGGCACTGCGGATCATGCTGCGGATCGAGTATGCCGACGGGTCGGTTTCTGTGGTTGGTTCGGATCACACATGGAAGGTGGCTGAAGGGCCGGTCACGTTCTCCTGCATCTACGGCGGCGAAGACTACGATGCCCGGTTCGAACAACCCGGCTGGAACGATGTCGGCTTCGACGACACGGCATGGGCCGAGGCCAGCTATTACGGAGCGCCGTTCAACGAGCTGCCGGGCGGAGCGCTTCGTGCGCAGATGGCCGCTCCCATCAAAGTGATGCAACGCTTCCCGGCGGTGGAAATTTCCCGGCCCGAACCCGGCGTGTGTATTTATGATTTCGGACAGAACTTTGCCGGTTGGCCGCGGCTCAAGGTTCGCGGAAAGGCGGGGGCCTGCATCCGGATTAAACCGGGTGAACTGCTGGATGCGGCCGGCCGAATCAATCAGCAAACGTCGGTTGGAATCAGTAAAACGGAAATCTATTTCAGCTACACGCTCAAGGGCGCAGGCGAGGAAGAGTGGCATCCCTCTTTTTCCTACACCGGATTCCGCTATGCCGAAGTGTCCATCGATGGCGATGCGGAAATTATCGCCTTGGACGGTGAATTTGTCCATTCGTCGACCGGTCGCGCCGGCGCGTTTTCCTGCTCCAACGAACTGCTCAACCGGATTGACCGGTTGGTCGACAACGCGGTGCGCAGCAACTTCCAGGCGGTGCTGACCGATTGCCCGCACCGTGAAAAGCTGGGCTGGCTCGAAGTGGCGCATTTGATGGGGCCGTCGATCCTCTACAATTATGACGCCGCATCGTTCTATGGGAAAGTCGTCCGCGATGCCGCCGAAGCCCAGCTGGACACCGGGCTGGTGCCGGACATCGCTCCCGAATACGTGGTTTTCCAGGGCGGGTTCCGCGACTCTCCGGAGTGGGGCAGCGCGATGGTTCTTATTCCATGGATGCTGTACCAATGGTTTGGCGACACCCGCGTGCTGGCCGAAAACTATTCCGCGATGACGCGGTATGTCGGCTATCTTGCGAGTGTTGCGGTGGACGACGTGGTTTATCAAGGGTTGGGCGACTGGTACGACATCGGCCCGGGCTTTCCCGGACCGTCCAAGCTGACACCGGCCGGGGTGATGCCCACCGCGTTCTATTATCACAACCTGCGCATTCTTGAACGCACGGCCGCTCTGCTGGGGAAGACGGACGATGTCTCACGGTTTGCGGAGCGTGCGGCGCAGGTTCGCGCGCGGTTCCACGATACGTTCTTCCAGGCCGATAAAGGCTACTACGCCACGGGTAGCCAGGCGGCCCAGTCGATTGCACTGGTCTATAATCTTGTGCCGGAGGAGTTCCGCGCCGGCGTGGTGCGGCAGCTCGTGCATGGTGTGGAGTCGCGCGGCGACCGGCAGACCGCCGGCGATGTCGGCTACCGGTATCTGATCCGCGCCCTGATCGATGCGGGGCGTTCGGATTTGCTGTACCGGATGAACACCCGCACCAACGATCCCAGCTATGGATATCAATTGGCGCAAGGCGTCACCAGTCTGGCCGAGGCATGGGACGCCACGCCGGCGACTTCGCAAAACCACTGTATGCTCGGACACGTTCAGGAGTGGTTCATGTCGTCGCTTGCGGGCATCGGGCAGGAAGAAGATTCCACGGGATTTGAACGCATTGTCGTCAAGCCTTTTGTTCCGGCCGGCCTGGAACGTGTTTCGGCGCATTACGATTCAGTGAGGGGTCGGATCGAAAGCGAATGGTGCGCAGAGGGGAATCTCCTGAAGTTGCGGGTGAAGATTCCCGCGAACTGCACGGCCCGGGTCTTCATCCCCGCCACAGACGGATCGGTGGACGAGGGCGGCGTTCCGGTTGCATCGGCGGCGGGTGTGCGGTCGGTTGAATATGCCGACGGTTGCTGCGTCGCCACCATCGGCTCGGGCGAGTATCGGTTTGTGTCAAAAAAATAGTTAAATATTTAGATCAAAAATTGACCTTTTATGTTAAGGAGTTGTGCCTATGAAAAATGACACTTGGTATCTGAATGCGGTGTTCTACCAGATTTATCCGCAGACGTTTTGTGACAGCGACGGCGACGGAATCGGCGACCTGAAAGGCATCGAGAGCAAGCTCGATTACCTGAAGGATCTCGGCGTGGACGCCATTTGGATCAACCCGATTTTCGAGTCACCAATGCTCGACGCGGGATATGACGTGACCGATTACCGCAAGATCCACCCGCGCTACGGTTCGATGGCGGACTTCAAGCGGCTGCTGCGCGAGTCGCACAAGCGCGGCATCCGCGTGCTCCTTGATCTGGCGCTCAACCACACCTCCATCTTCCACCCGTGGTTCCAGGAGTCGCGCAAGTTCAAGAAAAACAAATATTCCAACTGGTATGTCTGGAATGAAAACGAATGGTTTCCGAAGCTTCCCGGCAAATGGCTGACCAACCACCACGGACGGCACGAGTCGGCGTTTTCCACTTTCCATCAGGAGCAGGTTGATCTGAACTTCGGCCTCGCCGCGCTGGCCGACGATTGCGGCAACACGCCGAAGGATCCCGGCGTGAAGGCGCTCTGGGAGGAAATGCGGAATGTGGTTCGCTTCTGGCTCGATCTCGGCGTCGACGGCTTCCGCTGCGACGTGCCGGATGCGGTCGGCGTCAAAGCGTTCGCCAATGAACCGGAGCTGTCCGGCGCGTTCTGGAGCTACATCCGCAAGGCAGTCGATCAATATGGCGACCGCATGATGGTGGCGGAGCATTGGGACGATGATTCGCACGCGATCAACGACCTGAATTTCCATTTACAGTTCACCAAAAACTTCTGCCTGCTTTCGACGCATAAAGACACGCTCTTCAGCGAGAACCGGCAGTATATCCGCGCCGGCCGCGCCCTCGATCCGACCGGCTTCGACGAACACATCAACCTTCAGGTTTCCAATGTCCGGAAAAAAAACGCGGCCATCGCCATGCAGACAAGCAACCACGATCTGCCGCGTCCAAGCACCGGAAGCGAAGGTGACGATGATCTCACCATTCTGGCGCTGGCGATCAACCTCACGCATAACACGGTGCCGTTCATCTACTACGGCGACGAGCTGGGCATGATTGTTAATCCGAACGCGCCGTCGGTGGAAGGCGCCGCGTTCAAAGCGCAGTACCGCACGCCAATGCAGTGGGCGTCCGGCAAGAACGCGGGGTTCAGCGGTGCACCGGAAAAGAAACTCTACCTTCCGCTTTCCAAGGATTGGAAAAGCCGCAATGTCGAAAAGCAGCTCAAGGATCCCGGCTCGGTGCTGAACGAAACGAAGCGGCTGATCGCGCTGCGCAAGAGCCATCCGGCGTTTGCGATAAGCGCCGAAAAGATCACGGTTCTGGCGGAAACGGGTAATCCGGTCTACATCTACAAACGCAAGGCGAAAAACCAAGCGGTGCTGGTGGCGGTGAATGCTTCGGCTTCGAAGCGCACGGTTGAACTGGACGTTGGCGAGGCTGGCCTGCTGCTCGCCCGGCATGGAACGCAGCCAACATGGGCCGATGGGCAATTGATCCTGCCGCCGCGCAGTTTTGCAATCTTCGAGGTGCGCTGATGCAGAAGCTGGCACCGGGGAAAGAGAGCTATCGCGGGAAGGTTCCGTTCTGGCGGAAGATCGCCTACGGCTTCGGCGCGCTGAGCGGCAACTTCATGCTCAATGTGCCGTGGGCGTTCATCGGCCCGATCTACAACGTGGCGCTCAAGCTCGACCCGGTTTTGATCGGCATCGCCACGGCCATTCCCCGCATCTTCGATGCCATCAGCGATCCGTGGGTAGGGAACCTTTCCGACAATACGCGCAGCCGCTTCGGGCGGCGGATTCCCTATATGTTTTCCGGTGCGCTGCTTTCGGCAGCGGTTCTGCCGCTGATGTGGATGCCGCCGTCGCAGTCGACGTGGATGTTGTTTTCGTTTCTGGCTGTGACGGCTTCCATGTTCGCGGTGAGCTACACGCTCTATATCATTCCCTATTCCGCGCTCGGGTTCGAGCTGACGAGCGACTACAACGAGCGCACCCGCCTGCTGGCGTGGCCCAACTACATCGGCCTGCTCGGATCGTTCGTGATCATGTGGGTGCCGAACATGCTCTACCGCTGGACGGCGGATCCGGATCTGCCGGGGAAAGTTCATGTCCTTTTCCCCAGCGAGCTGGTCGCGGCCCGCTGGATCAGCGTCGGGGTGGGCATCCTGATCATCGTCTTCGGATGGATTCCGGTCTTTTTCCTCAAGGAGCCGCAGGCGGCGCAGAAGCAGAGCCCTATTAAAATCCTGGATGCGTTGAAATACACGCTGCAAAACCGCGCCTACCTGATGCTGCTCATCACCAGCCTGATCGTGCAGGGCGGCCTTTCGACCGTCGGTGTTTTTGGTTTTTATGTGAACACCTATCTTGTTTTCGGTGGCGACAAGAACATGGGCACGGAAATCGGAGCGGTTGGCGGGAACCTCTACACGATCAGCGCCTATCTCGGCGTGTTCCTGTTGACCAAGGTCGCCACGTCGATCGGCAAAAAGGTGGCCATGCATTGCGGGTTGTTGATCGCCGCCATCGGATCGGCCTCCTATTGGTGGACGCTGTCGAGCGAGCGGTTTTCCTTCTGGGGCTTGCCGGAATACACCTACCTGCCGTTGATCGCGCCGTTCATCATCGGCCTCGGCCTGCAAGGGTGCTGGATGCTCTTTGTTTCCATGACCGGAGATGTCTGCGACGAGGATGAGTTGAAAACCGGTCTGCGGCGCGAGGGGATGTACAGCGCCATCACCAGCTTTTCACAGAAAATCTCGCTGGCCTTTGCCGGTCTGTTTGGTGGATTGATTTTGAAATACAGCGGGTTCGACGCCACCGTGGCGGAGTCCACCGGGGTTGCGCCGGAGATTCTCGGCCACATGAAAAACTTTTTTGTATTCGGCCAGACCGGTGTTTTTATATTAGCTTTCATCATGATCGGATTTTTCCCGATCACGAAGAAGCGGGCGCTGGCTACCCGGCGCATTCTAGACGAGCGCAGGGCGGCGGGAGAGGTTACTAGAGGGATTGAATGACGAAGTCGAAATTCTGGATTTGGTGGGCGGGCATGGTTTTGTTCGCCCCGTTGTCGGTGGTCGCTATGCAAACCGGTGAAACATTCACACTCAAACCCGAGCCGCTAGGCGGCGAGGAGATGGTTTGGTACCTGATCGATTGGGGCGACGGGATCATCATGCCGACATCGCATGGCATCGCCACTTTTTCGCCGGCGCTTTCCAAGGTATGGCGGAAGCCTGGCATGTATAAAGTCGTGCCCTATGCCATTACGATGTCGGGCACCGTGAAGCCGTTGACCGAAACCTCGGTTCCGGTTGGTGGAAGCCAGCTCGACTTCCCCCCGTTCGTCGAAGCACGGCAAAGCGACGATCCGCCAGCAAGCCAGGAGCCGTACCGCCCGCAAAGCATCGAGTTGCATTTTGCAAAGATCGAAGGCCTTGACGCCTTGCTGCTGAAAAAGGATCCCAAGGTTCCATTTCCCGACTCGTTCAGCATCGAAACCAGCACCGATGGCGGCACCGTATGGAACGATGTGCCGTCCGCCTCGTACTCCCACTTCCCGAATCCCGGAAGCCAGGTGGTCTGGATTCCGCTGCACGGGGTGGTGGCCAATGCGGTGCGCGTGGTTTCCTACAAGCCTCCGGCAATCAAGGCCGGGACATACTCCCTGCGGCTGGGCACACTGCGCGCCATTGGCCGCGAACCGCTTTTCGAGATGGATGCCGATCCAAAAACCGCGGCGGACTGGAACAACATGTGGCTGGCCTATGGATCGGCCAAGAATGAGGTGTTTCATTATTTTATTCCTTATCCATGGCCGACCGACCGGCCGGACGAAGGAGGATTGCTCATGATCGGAAGCACGATCTGGGCGCATTGGAACGCGATGAAGATTTCCTGGCTCGATGAGCCTGCCGCGAGCAAATACTATGAGAACGTCGTCAACAGCTACCCGCAGGACGAGCGCGGGCTGATGGGCGTGTCACCCGGGAGCTTCCTCCATCTCGACCACTCCAAGCACTATGTGACGCCGGCCATCTTTGTTGCCGGAACGGCCGACTGGTATCTGATGCATCGGGATGGATCGTTCCTGGAAACGAAGGATAGAAAGACCGGCGTTTCGCTGCTCGAAAAAATGCGCAAGGCCATGCGCTACCAACTCGACGACATGGATGGAAAGACCGGCGTGCTGACGATCCATGATCCGGAACACGACGGCACCGTCAACGGCATGAGCGGCAACTACTGGGACGGCTGGCGCTTCGGCTACCAGTCCGCCTACGCCAATATGCTGTTCTACCAGTCGCTCGACTGGATGGCGCAGCTGGAAACCGCGCTCGGCAATTCGGACAAGGCCGCGGAATACGCGGCGGTGCGGCCGCTCGTGAAGCAACGGTTCAACGAGGTCTTTTGGAATGAAAAGACCGGCCGCTTCGTAGGGTGCATCGGCAAGGACGGAACATTGCAGGACTACGGATTCACCTTTGTGAACCTGGAGGCCATCGCATCCGGCATTGCCACGCCGGAACATGCCGAAAAAACCCTCCAGTGGTTGGATGGCGAACGGATCGTGAAGGGCGACACCTCGACCGGCGCGGATATCTATTATTGGAAGATTTCGCCCCGGGCCAATACGCTGGCGGCGGAAGCGGTAACCCCGAGTTTCTGGGACGGCTGGACGATGAAGGTCGGTCCCGGAACCATCGGGGAGTACGGCAAGCAGATCCAGAACGGGGGACATATTTTCTATGTGTCCTACTATGATTTGATGAGCCGCCTGAAAACCCGGGGCATCGCCGACGCCATGAAGCGGATGGGGGTGATCCTCGATGAATTCCACAAGGACAATCTGCGGCGGAAGACCTCGAACAAATTCGGCAGTACGCATGTGGAGGGGATCTTGCGCGAGTTCCCGGAATCCGGGCTGGTGCCGCTCTTTTTCGTGAATGGGATTCTCGGCATAGAACCGGGATCCGACGGGTTGCATATAGAGCCGGCCCTGCCGGACGGCTGGAAATTTGCTGCGGTAAATGAATATTGGTTTGCCGGAAAAAAATACCGCATACGTATTGAACGGGAACGAACCGAGCCCGTGGTTGACGGTGCACAAATCAGGCTACCGGCCGAGGGTCGATGGGTCTTGTCACCGGATGGAGAAATCAGACATGCCAATTAATCGAAGAACAGCGTTGCAGGGAATGGCTTGCGGAACGGCAGGCGCGGCATTGGGCGCATCGCCCGTCCCGGTGTATTTCAACTTTTTCGACTCGCCGGTTCGCTTGGATCGCTACACGCGGAACATGCACGACCTGGTGGCGAGCCGGGTGGTGACGGAACCGTCGCTGCAGGGCGGGCATTCGCTCGAAATGGAGTTCCGGTTTTCCGAAAAGGACCGCTCTGGAATCCTGTTCTGGGATCTGGTTCCCGTGCATATTTCCGGAATCCGCTTCAATGTCTTCAATCCCAATCCGGCCCGCGACGAGATTGTATTGAAAACCACCTTGCAGGATACCCAAGGCCGGAGTTGGCTGCTGGCCACCGATAACCAGCCCTTGGCGACCAATGGCTGGACCAAGGTGGAGGCCAACTTGGTCAAGGATGCAACCGTCCAGCAGGGAACCACAAAACTGGAGGCCCGCGACATTGCCGGCGCGGTATTCGAGCACCTGGTATTCAAGTTCGAGGTCGGACGAAAGTTTCCAGCTTTCGACAAACCGCTGCTCCTCTATCTCGACGGCGTGGAATGCGTGTAGAGGCGAATACTAAAGGTTAATTATCTTTACTTTCCAATCTCCCTTCAGCCACTCTGTCCAACCACAATGAACGGAATTTGAGGGGTATGGATATGAAGCAAGACATAGGTGAGACGGAGCAAGCGGAGTATACACCGCAACACATTCCCCTGCTGAATAAAATCGGCTACGCCTTCGGCGCCATGACGGATAATCTGATCATGAACGCCTTCGGGTCGCTGGTGATGCCGGTCTACAACCTTGCGCTGTTCATCGATCCGGCCTTGCTGGGATGGGCGGTGGCGATTCCGCGCATTTTCGACGCCATCACCGACCCGATCATGGGGAATATTTCCGACAACACCCGTACCCGCTGGGGACGCCGCCGCCCCTATATTTTCGGGGGGGCGACCCTCTGCGCCCTGATTCTCCCCTTTATCTGGATGGCTCCGGTTCTCACCGACTGGGGTGTGTTCTGGTGGGTTGCCGTGCTCGGCTCGCTCTACTTCACCGCCTACACCATTTTCATTATTCCCTACCAGGCGCTGGGTTTTGAAATGACGACCGACTACGACGAACGAACCCGCCTGCTGGCGTGGCCCAACTATGTAGGCCTCACCATGTCGTTCCTGCTGCCTTGGCTTCCACGCATGATCGAGTTCAAGGTTTTTGGCGGAGCGGCGCACGGGGCGGTTTGGGTCAGTATTGGTGCCGGGATCATCATCATGGTGAGCGGCATCATGCCTGCGATTTTCGGGCGCGAAATCGCGCAGGCCGAGAAGCAGGACCGTATTCCGTTCCTTGCCGCTATCAAGGAATCGGCGAGCAATCGCTCGTTCCTCATCGTGGCCTTGTCCAACGTCATCGTCCTGACAGGCTTGGCGACGTTTGTCGGGATTGGCCTGTACGGGAACATCTTCATGATCTTCGGCGGCGACCGCGCCGCCGGTTTGGCGCTGGCCGGACTGGGCGGAACCGTCTACGCCATTGTGTCCTACTTCAGCGTGATGATTGCCGTCTGGTTGGGAACCCGCTTTGGGAAGAAGATCACCACGCAGATCCTGCTGGGGATCACGATGATCGGTTCGGCCAGCCTATGGTTCACGCTGCGTCCGGATCTTCCATATCTGCAGCTGCTTTCCACGGTCATTGTCGGGATCGGCCTGCAGGGAACCTGGATGACCTTCTTCACGATGGTCGGCGATGTCTGCGAAGAGGACGAACTGAAAACCGGTTTGCGGCGGGAAGGCATGTTTAGTTCCATTGGCGGCTTTTCCCGTAAAATGGCCGTGGCCGTAGCCGCGATCATGGCGGGGAATCTCCTCAAATGGATCGGCTTCGATGCGGCGTCCGCCGCTGAATCGGGTGTGCCAGACGCGGTGTTGTCCCACCTCAAGGTGGCCTATGTACTCGGGCAGGTTGCGGTTCTCGGACTGGGCTTGCTATTGATCAGCTTCTACCCCATCACGCGCCAGCGCGCCATGGAAACCCAACGGCTGCTCCGGGAACGCCGCGGGGAATTGACCGAAGTATAATTCAAAAGAGAACATCCTCCATGGGATTTCAAAACAAGTTGTTTGCCGTATTGGCCGTCATGTTTTTCCAAGGGATTTGGATTTGCGCCGATGCGGCTCTCCCGGCCAAACCCAATATTCTGCTGATCGTGGCCGACGACCTCGGCTACGGCGATCTGGGGATTCAGGGCTGCAAGGAATTCGCCACGCCGAACATCGACTCGATTGCCCGGAACGGCATGCGATTTTCCAATGCTTATGTGAGTTGTCCCGTATGTGCGCCTTCGCGTGCCGGACTACTGACCGGACGCTACCAGGACCGGTTCGGATTCTGCGGGAATCCGAAGCCGGGAGCGGAGTGGGGCCTTCCGGTGGGCGAACAGACTATCGCCTCGGCGTTGAAGGCGGCAGGGTATCGCACGGCGGTGTTCGGGAAATGGCACCTTGGCGAGGAACCGCAATACCGTCCGACGGCGCGTGGTTTCGACGAGTTCTATGGATTCCTTTCCGGCAAGCATTCCTATTGGCATGCCGAAGATCCGCATTGGGGTCCCATGGTTCGCGACGATGCCGAGGCGGCGGAATTGCCGAAATACCTGACCTTCGCCTTGGCGGACAAAGCATGCGGATTCATCAAGGAATCAAAGCCCGGCCCGTTTTTCCTCTATCTGGCCTTCAACGCTCCGCATGCCCCGATGGAGGCTCCGCCGGAGTATTTGGAGAAAACCCGCGGCATCAAGGATCCGCAACGGAGCATCTACGCCGCGATGGTCTTGGCGCTCGACGATGCCGTCGGGCAGGTGCTTGATGTGCTCCGGCAGGCTGGGACGGCCGACGATACGCTGGTTGTTTTCCTGAGCGACAACGGGGGCGCCATCATCGACGGGAGCGACCGCAACGGAGCCAGCAACGCGCCGCTGCGCGGCTCCAAGGCGCAGCTGTGGGAAGGCGGGATACGGGTTCCTTTCTTGGCCGCTTGGCCCGGAAAGATCCAGCCCGGCGGCGTGAGCGATGTGCCGGTCATTTCATTGGATTTGTTTCCGACATTCGCAGGACTCGCCGGTGCCAAAGCGCCCGACGTCCTTGATGGATTGGACCTGTCGGACTTGCTGTGCGGGAAGGTCAAGCAACTGCCGCCGCGCGATTTGTTCTGGCGGTTCTACGACACGCAAAAAGTCGTCCGCTCCGGCGACATCAAGTGGATTCGCATGGAGTCGGACAACGGGTTGTACAACGTCTTCGAGGATCCGGCGGAATCGGATAACCGACTGAACCAGTCCGAGCAGTATCGTGCAGTGGCCGAGCAACTCGGCACCCGCTGGCAGGAGTGGGATCGGTCCAACCTAAGGAAAGTACTTCCCTGAGATGGCCCGGCGCGCGGAATCGACAGGGACATTGCGGAGGTGGCGGAACGAGTGCCTCTCATAACCAAGGTTCACATGGCCATCACAAGCAAATCAATCATCACTATGAGGTGCATCCGACCCACCGCTTATGATACATCTCAAAATCAACTGAGAACAGGCAAAGGAGTCGGATAAACAATGATTAATCGGAAAACATTCATCGAGTCGAGCATGGCATGTGCTGGATTGGCCGCATCCGGCTCTTTCGTCCATGCAAAATCCACAACGAACATACCTGCCTTTCTAAAAGGATATGAAACGCTTTACGCGGACGATCCGCGTAAAGCAGCATTGATGTATTTTCGCGAGGCGAAGTTTGGCCTTTTTGTGCATTACGGTTTGTACAGCCTGCTGGAAGCGTATTGGCAAGGCCAGCATTCCAAGCCTTCCAGTTGGGTGCAGCTCCGTGGAAAAATACGGGTCAAGGAATACGAAAAGTTGGCGGCAAGGTTCACTGCAGAGAAATTTGATGCCGATTTCATCACGGATATGGCTTTGGATGCCGGAATGAAGTACATCAACCTGACCACCCGGCACCATGACGGGTTCTGCCTCTTTGATTCCAAGTATACGGACTTCAAGAGCACGAATTCCCCAGCCAAGCGGGATTTGGTTGGCGAACTGGCGGAACAATGCCAACAAAAGGGCGTGGGCTTCTATCTTTATTATTCGCACGGGCGCGATTGGCGGCACCCGCACGCCCCCAACAACCATGATTGGGGTGGCAGTGCGAGACCGGACTATGATCCGCCCGAGGAGAGCTACAAATACGGACAGGAACATGACCTGCAGATCTACGTTGAGTTCATGAAGAACCAGATCACCGAACTCCTGACCAACTATGGCCCCATTGGGGCGATCTGGCTGGATGGAATCGGAACACCAGCTTCCCGCAAAGAAAAAATCCCCCTGTTCAAAACCCAGGAGCTGTACGACCACATCCACTCCTTGCAGCCGCAAGTGCTGGTGTCCTACAAGCAGGGACTGCTCGGCACGGAGGATTTCAAGGCGCCGGAACGCAAATACGATGGCTCGTCCGAGGTGCCATTGGAGCTCTGCGACACCCTACAAGGTTTTTCCTGGGGATATGATCGCCAAGATGAAAACAACCATAAGTCGGCAGACCAGGTGATGGCCATGCTCGACCACGCAAAAACCATGGGCGCAAACTTGTTGCTGAACACGGGGCCGCTGCCGGATGGCTCCGTCCATCCCGATGACGTGAAAACCTTGGCGGAAGTTGGCAGACGCTTGCGAAAATCAACAGAGGCGTCTGTCCCCAGTGAACCATGATTAGATCCATCGTCTGAAGTTCTATGCCCGCACTCCGCTTCGCAGTAAAGCTTCCGTCCACGCGCTGCGTGCAATTTTATTGAGGACCAGGGCTTGCTCCCAGCGGTTCGTCTCTTCGCGCAACTGCCCGCTGACGGGGTCTGGGAATGTCCGGGCGTAGTAGATTTCCGGACCGAGTAGTTCGGGCGCGAAAACAAAATAGTCGCCCGGTTGTGCGCTGCGTAGAAAGCCGGTCATGCTGCGCGTCCACATCTCCCTGAAATGATCCACGAACTCGAATCCGACCCCGCCGCTGCCGTCGCCGACCCCGACCTGTATGCAACCCGGATTCCCGATCCGTCCGTGCATGAAGCGGACACGGTCAAAAACCGGTTGGATGAAATCCATTTTTATTTCGATTCCGCCGTAGACCATTTCGTGACCGGTATACCAGTGTGAAAAATCGCCATTGAACCGAATGCCGGGATGCCGTTCGACCAGCTTTACGGTGCGCCACAAGTCTTCGGTCATGGTTGCCCGGTGTGTTTCGATGTACACCGGAAAGTTGTATTCAACAGAGCGGGATAGAATGTCGCGAACGATCAGGTCAACTTCTGCATCGTCTTCGAGTCCCCACGCGACATGGAGCGTACAGCATTCGTGGCCGGCATCCATCGATCCCTTGATAACCCCTTCAACCTCGCCAACCGCATTCACGCGCGCGACGCCGGTGTTGCCAAGACCATGTTTTTCACACAGGTCGGGTTCGCCACACTGCGTGCCGGTGTAGCCCGCCGCCTTGATCGCGGCATACAATCCGTCGACGCTTCCATCCGGGCTGTCGGACAGGCTGGCGTTCCCCATGTTGAGGTAGCATTCCAGCCGTGGTGCGGCATCGCTGCCATCGTTCATATTTTTCATTGCGAAGTTGTCATTCATAATAATCTCCGTGAACCGAACAGGTTTCTAAACATGTCGTCTCGGCACTTTGCCAAAACCAATGGCCTATTCATACATGCCGCAGGCATAGGTTGTAAACACGAGGGCGTGAAGATGTTTCGATGGTTTCCCGGTACGTCGCAAGAGAAAGATGTGGAAGTGCGCCGTTCGATGATTTAGGTTGCCACATCAAAACTAGGGAAGGAAACGTCCAATGAACAGTCGTCAGAGTGGAATGAATAAAAAGTCCAGACATGGAGCCGTGTGGTGCGGGTTGTTCTGCCTGCTGGCCAGCTTTGCGCTGGCGCAGGAAATGAAACTGCCGAACATCGTGATCATTTATACCGACGACCAAGGCTATGCCGATGTCGGCTGTTTTGGCGCGAAGGGATTTACCACGCCCAATCTGGACCGGCTCGCAAAGGAAGGCAGGCAGTTTACCAACTTTCACGTGGCCCAGGCCGTCTGCTCGGCGTCGCGCACGGCACTGTTGACGGGTTGCTATCCCAACCGCGTTGGCATCCAAGGCGCACTCAATCCGTGGGCGAACTTCGGCATTAGCGACTCGGAAACGACCCTCGCCCAATTGGTGAAGCAGCGCGGCTATGCAACCGGCATGGTCGGCAAATGGCACTTGGGCCATCTGCCGCCGTTCCTTCCGACCCGCCACGGGTTTGACGAATGGTTCGGCTTGCCGTATTCCAACGACATGTGGCCGCCTAACCCGAAGAAGTCTTCAGGCAAAAAGAATTGGCCGCCGTTGCCGCTGTTCGAAAACGAAAAGGTTGTCATTCCCGATGTTTCCGCCGCCGATCAGGAGCAGCTCACAACCTGGTATACCGAGCGGGCGGTGAAGTTTATCGACCGGAACAAGGCGCACCCGTTTTTCCTCTATGTGGCCCAGAGCATGCCGCACGTGCCGCTGCATGTGAGCGACAAGTTCAAAGGAAAATCCGACCGCGGCCTGTATGGCGATGTGATCGAGGAGATCGACTGGTCGGTCGGACAGATTCTCGATGCCCTGAAGCGGAACGGGCTGGAGGAAAACACGTGGGTTGTCTTCGCGTCCGACAATGGACCGTGGCTGGTTTATGGCGACCACGGCGGTTCGGCCGGACCGCTGCGCGAAGGCAAGGGCACGGCTTGGGAAGGTGGTACGCGCACGCCGTGCCTCATGCGCTGGCCTGCACGGATTCCCGGCGGAACGGTCTGCAACGACATGCTCATGACCATTGACCTGCTGCCGACGATTGCAAAAATAATTGGTGCAACATTGCCCGAACACCCGATCGACGGTCTCGATGTCTGGCCGATCGTTTCCGGCCAACCGGGCGCAACGAATCCCCACGCCGCCTATTGGTTCTACTATGGCAAGGATGAGTTGCAGGCGATCACGACCGGCGATGGCCGCTGGAAATTGCAGTTTCCCCACAGCTACGGTTCGGTGGCTGACAATGGGGGCGGGAAAAACGGCGCGATTGGTTCGGGTGTTGGAAAGAAAGTCGTGAAAACCGAGTTGTACGATCTCTCCAACGATATCGGGGAGTCGGTCGATGTGGCGGACCAATATCCCGAAATCGTCGCCCGTCTCGAACGCGATGCGGAAATGGCCCGCACAGAATTGGGCGACACACTTACGGGACGTACAGGCAAGGGCGTGCGTCAGCCGGGCAAGGTAAAGACCGAACCGAAAGACCATTTGCCGAAGGAATAATTCCATTGCCATTCGAAAGATGGAGGGAGAGGGATGATGAAAGCGTTTATTTTTGATATGGACGGCGTGTTGTGCGATTCCGAGATGTTTATGACCGAAGCCGCTTGCCGCATGTTTGCGACGGTACACGGCACGAACGTGTCGCCGGAGGATTTTGAGCCGTTCGTCGGAACCGGCGAAGACCGCTATCTTGGCGGCGTGGCGGAAAAATACGGCATAAAACTGACCATGCCCCGCGACAAGGAGACCGCCTATCGTCTGTATGCCGAATGTGTCCAGGGACGGCTCCATCCGGTTCCCGGGGTGGTGGACTTTATCCGTCAGGCTGCTGCAAAAGGACTCAAGCTCGCCGTGGCAACCAGCGCCGACAAGATTAAGATGGAGGTCAATCTGCGGGAGATCGGACTGGACGAAGCCATATTCCATGCCCTCGTGACCGGCAGCGATATCGAGCATAAAAAACCGGCTCCGGACATATTCCTGAAGGCGGCCGAAAGGTTGGGCGTGGCACCGCAGGAATGCATTGTTTTTGAAGACGCGATTAACGGTGTGCAGGCCGCCAAGGCTGCCGGAGCCCGATGTGTCGGAGTGGCGACATCCTTTTCGGCAGATACGCTGGAAAAAGCCGGGGCGGACGAGACCATCAACGATTTTTCAGGATCGGCCAGTACTGTCTTTTTAAACTGAAGCCCTATCCCTGCCGCGGCGGCCGTATGGCCGGGACGGGATCGAGGATCGTTCTTTGCGCCGGAGTCAACCGCTCAAGAAGCTTCTTTGAATATTCGAAGCCATACCGGGTTCTGGTATATGCAGGACCGTAGCGGTAGATGATGATCCGCCGTTCGCCGTCGTTGGTCCGGCTGCTTCCACCATGCAGGATGCCATCGACGAAGAGCAAGGCATCGCCCGCCTTCAGGTGCACGGGAATGGCACCTTCGAGCGTATTCATCCGGTCGCCCGCATCGTAGTCTCCGGCGTTGGGGTGGGGGAAGTTCGACTTGTGGCTTCCGGGAACCACCATCGTCGGGCCGTCGCCCGGGCCGATGTCGGTGAGGGCGAGGATAATGTTGCATTGGCCGCAGCGGAAAACCTCGTGCATGTACTGGTAGAGGCATCGGAGCGATACACGGTAGCCGCCGGAATGGACGGGATGGTGTCCGCCGGATCGCCGGATCGAGGCAATGCATTCGTCGATAAACAAGCCTTCGAAATAACTGTCCTTATCCCCGCAGTAGCGCCGGACATACTCGATCCAGGAAGGGTGGTCGATAAGGCACTCGAATGGTTTGCCTATTTCAACGACGTTGTGCAGCTCAAACCCGGTGTCCTTGGTATAGTCGCGCCGCTGGGCGTTGCCCCACCATTCGTTGGTTTCCAGCGGCGGAAAATTATCAAACTGCTGGTTCAGTTCTTTCAGGTGCTCCGGATCGACGGCATTTTCAAGAATAAGGTAGCCGCGGAGATCGAAAAGAAAGTCATCGAGTGGGCTGGGTGTTTGGTTTCCCATTAACGGTCTCCTGTTTTGGGTTTGTTTTTAGAACAGTTTGGAAAGGCTGATTTTTCCCTCGTCCGCCGCGCCTTGAATGGCGCGGATGTCGTCGCCGATATCCTCTTTTTCGGTGAGCGATCCCGCCGTGCGATACAGCGTTAAAATGTTTTCCAGCGGGGAGCCGACCTGGATGGCATGGGTCGGACCGATGAAAAGCCCGCCGTCTTTGAACAGCTCAAGGCGGCGTTTGACTTCGCGTTCGATGTCGGCGGGCGTACCGAAGGCGATGGTGGATTGAACGCAGACGGTTCCACAGAAGATCAACTTGCTTCCGTATTTTTCGTGGAGCACGGCGATATCCATCGCCGGGGTGGTGGGTTGCACGACATCGTAGACATCCAGTCCCAGCTCGATCAGGCGCGGCAGGAAGGCGTTCACGCAACCGCACATGTGCATCTTGCTGCGGGCTCCGTACGAGTGAACCATGTAGAAATACTTTTTATATTTGGCGGCGAAGTGGCGCTCGAAAAGTTCCGGGCTGATCATCGGGCCGGTCTGGTTTCCAAGATCGTCGCCGACGTGCGCGAAGTCCATCAATCCGCCGGCGGCTTCGAGCATGCGGCGGTGCTGTTCGTAGAAAAATTCAAAGCGTGCTTCCATGATGGCCAGATAGACTTCGTTGTCCTCGATCAGGTCGATCAAAACCTGCTCGGTCCCGCGGCAGCGGGCGATGCTGTTGATGAAGTCCATGTCGCCGGCGGTGCCGCAGCAGATGGCCACGCCTTGTTCCGCCAGTTTCTCGCACTGCGGGCGGATAGCGGAATAGTCGAACCAGTTGGCGGAAGGAAAGTGCGAGCGGTCCAGCGCGTCGAGCGTTTCGATACCGGCATAGGGCAGATAGCTGGCTTCCAGATATTTGCCGCCTTCGAATTCGGCGTATTTGTAGCGTTCGCCAAAATAGCCCTCGATGCTGCCATCGGGGAACGTTTGTAGTTTCGGCCCGATATAGACGGGTTCGACGTAGCGGAAGTCGCTGCCCAGCACGCACAACAGCTGTTCGTGGTTTGCCAGTCCGAAATAATCCATCAGCATGTGGTCGATTTCGGGAGTGCCTTCGTGCTTCACCGGAATGCGGTCGTACCCTGTCCGGTTGACTGCGCCCATTACGCGTTCGCGGGATGTCATCATAGCCTTCTCCATTTTGTGGGATCGATCCTCGTGGATCCAGTGGCCAGATTAGGACGGTGCAGGATTGCAGACAACGCCACTTCGCGTTAGCGTTTAACCAATTTGCGAACATGAGGATGGTTCGGGTTATGAAGAGTGCGATTCCCCGCATTATGATTTTGATGGATCCGGCACGCGGCTACGACCGGGCGTTGATGCGTGGAATGGCCCACTATGTCCACACCACCGGACCGGTCCAGTTTTTCCAGCCGCCACCGTTCTGGGAACGATGGGACCACTATTCCCTGATTGGATTCATCCAGGAAAGCAAGGTCGACGGAATGATCATGATTGAGCGCGAAGACATGGATGCGCTTTTTGAACTGAACATTCCGATGGTCGTCAGCCCGTACAACCGCCTGGAGATAAACAATGCGGTCAACCTCGTGACGGACCATCACGCCATCGGGCGGTTTGCCGCCGAGCATTTGATCACCTGCGGCTTCCGGCAGTTTGCCTTTTGCGGATACAACGACATGTTCTGGTCTGGAGAACGGTTGGCCGGATTCACGGAACGGTTGGGGGAAGACGGCTTTGTTCCGGATGTCTATGCAGGGAATGCACATTCGCCCAGCGATGAAAAAGTCCGGTTGCTGATCTGGCTGAACGGCCTTGCGCATCCAACGGGAATCATGGCGTGCGCCGATGAACGCGGACGCGAGCTGGTGGAACTGTGTGTTTCCAGCGGTATCCGCGTGCCGGACGAGATCGGTGTTATCGGCGTGGATGACGACGAGCTGCTGTGCGACCTTTCCCCGGTTCCGCTTTCCAGCGTCGCCAATACCGCCGAGCAGTGCGGCCACGAAGCCGTGGCGCGCATTGTCGAGTTGGTTGGAAATAAAAAAAAGTGCTCACTTAAGCCGGACATCGTCGTCGAACCGAACTGTTGCGTTGGTCGGCTGTCAACCGACTTTATCAACACGGAAGATCCAGCCTTGGCCAAAGCCATCAGGTTTATCCGCGACCATGCGCGGCAAGCCGTCGGGGTAGAGGGAGTAGCGCAGGCCTGCGGACTTTCCCGCCGGGTATTGGAAAAGCGGTTTCGCAAAAACCTGGGCATATCCGTTTATGCCGAAATCCGCCGCGTCAGGGTCGATCTTTTCGCTCGGCTGCTGTTGGAAAGCAACCGGACGATTGCCGAGATTGCCGAGCAACTGGGGTTTGAAGGCATCGAACATGTCTCCCGCTACTTCAAGGCCCAAACCGGCACAACGCCACGCGAATACCGCCTCCGCTACGGACGCGGCTGAGGTTTAAAAGATAATTCGCAAAACGGTGGTTTAAAGACGGGAAGTGGCGTTGATGTTCGACGGCGAATGGTGCGATCCTCTTGCTGGTGCGGTGTAGAACATTTTTAATCGGGGCTTTATGAACAGACATCATATACGGGCGGTTTTATTTGATTTCAACGGGGTGGTGACGGCTGGCGGAGAGGTTTTCCCAGACGTTGTACCGTTACTGCATAAACTGAAAGCTGAAGGCTCCCGGCTGGCGGTCTATTCGGAGGACAACACGGCCGAGGCGACGCTTAATGCGTTAAAGCTCGCCGCCTATTTTGATGCGATTATTGCGGGGAGCGACAAGCTCGACTCCGAACTTTTCACCAATGGAGCAGAGGCCGTCGGCGTCCATCCGTTCCACTGCCTTGTCTTTGCCGCGACCTCCATCGGTGTTGAGGCTGCGCGGTTGGCGGGCATGAAATGCGTTGGGCTCGGCGATGCCGCAACGTTGTCGGAGGCACCGTCGGTCATCGTCGAGTACAGCGAGATCGATGTGGAAGCACTGCTGGATTCCGCCCGTCCATTCCGACCGGAGCCGCACGGCTGGAATTTGGTGGAAAGCGAATTCCGCTCGAGTCGCTCGCTCTACTGGGAATCCATGCTGGCCGTCACCAACGGCGTGCTCGGCGTGCGCGGAAATCTTGAGGAAGAGAACGAGGGCGTCGAGTCGTATCCGGCAACGCTGATGAACGGCGTGATCGGCTTCTTTCCCTATTTCTACATGTGGAAGTTTTCCGGCTTCCCGGAGCGCGGCCACTGCGTACTCAACGCCTGCGAATGGACAAAGGTTCAGCTGGAGGTGGACGGCGAGCGGTTTCACATCAGCCATCCCGGCCTGAAAAAACACCGCCGCTGGCTCGATATGAAGACGGGCGTGATGCACCGCGAGTTTGTATGGGAAACATCCAGCGGAGTAGAGGTAACAGTTCGCTCCCGCCGCATGGCGAGCATGGTGCGGCGCCATCTGGCCGCGCTGGAATATTCCGTCGAAGTTTCCAAACCTTGCAACGTCCGCCTGCAAACCGCGACGGACTGTTCCCCGAAGAGCCGCCATTTTGGCAAGGAAGGTTTTTCTTTCGGCGGATGGCAGACGCGCAACGGAGTTCTTTGTGCGCGGCAGACCGCCGTCTCCGGCGGGCAGCAGGTCGCCTCCGGCTTCCGCGTTCTCTTTTCGGAAGGCAACAGCGAGCCGCAACGGGACGGAGCCGTCAGCGTTTCTTCGATCAATGTTGCGGCGGTGCCGGGCAAGCCGGTCACGCTCGAAAAGACCGCCGTCTTCTACAGCGATCTGGAGACCGACGCCGGCACCCTGGACGCGGCGGTTGACCGCGAGCTGGCCGAGGCTCCCGCGCCCGGCGGTCTCGTTGAAGAGCAATCCAAATTCTGGAAAGACTATTGGAACATCGCCGACGTGCAAATCGACGGCGATGCGATGGATCAGCTGGGTGTCCGGCTGAGCCTGTTTCACAACCGGCAGAGCAATCCGGAAGACGGGTTCCGCAGTATCAGCGCCAACGGCCTGACCGGCGACAACTATGCCGGCCACGTTTTTTGGGATACGGAAATGTATATCGCCATGCCGTTCCTCTATTCGGAACCGGCAACTGCGCGCGGCCTGCTGGAATATCGCTACCGCATTCTGGACAAAGCGCGGGAACGCGCCCGTCAGCTCGGACGCAAAGGGGCGGAATATTCGTGGAACTCCGTCAATGGAGAAGAGTGCGGGCACGTCTTTGAAGCGGCCACCGGACAGCACCATTTGCAGAGCGACATCGCCTGGGCGGTGGATCGCTATGTCGATGCCAGCGGCGACCGGGAGTTTTTGTACACGATGGGTGCCGAGATCGTTTTTGAAACCGCGCGATTCCTGCGCGACCGCGGCGCGTTCAGCGACTACAAGGGCGGCTTCGTGCTCAACGCCGTCTGCGGGCCGAACGAATACGGCTGCGGCGTCGACAACAACGCCTACACCAATTACATGATGCAGTGGCATTTTGAAACCGCCGCCCGCTTCTTTGAGGAAATGAAAAAGGAAGCGCCGGGAATCCTCTCCGCTCTCTGCGAACGCATCGGCCTGACGGAAGAAGAAGCGGCGGATTGGAAAAAAACTGCGGCGTGCGTCTATCTGCCGTGGGATGAAAAACTTGGCATTGTTCCGCAGGACGACGCTTTTCTCGGACACGATCCGGTAGACATGTCGAAAATCCCGTTGCACACCGATATTCGCACGTTGGTCCATCCGCTCGATCTCTGGCGCATGCAGCTCATTAAACAGGCCGACACGGTGCTGCTGATGTATCTGCACCGCGACAAGTTCGACGACGAAACCGTGCGCCGCTGCTATGAATATTACGAGCCAAAGACCAACCACGGTTCGTCGCTCTCCGCCTGTATGCACGCCATTGTCGCGGCGGACATCGGACTGCTGGACGATGCCTACCACTTCTTCCGCGAAAGTTCGCAGATGGATATCAACGACCTCAAGAGCAACACCGGCGGCGGCGTTCATTCCGCCTGCCTCGGCGGAACCTGGATGGCGGTGGTCAACGGATTCGGCGGCATGCGCGACGAAAAACACACGCTCAAATTCCGCCCGCAACTTCCGGAGAAATGGACACGCCTTTCATTCCAGCTGGTCTGGCACGGCACGCGCATCGGTGTGGAAATGAAACAAGATGCCGTGACCTATCGCCATCTCGGCGGCCCGGTGGTAACCTTCGGACATTGTGGCCAGACCGTTCAATTGGATGAGGGTGATGAAAAGCAAATTTGACGCACAGCATATCCCGCTGCTGAACAAACTCGGGTACGGCTGCGGCGCCATGGCGGACAACCTGATCATGTGCGCTTTTGCCTCAATGGTTTTGCCGGTCTACAACATTGTGCTCCACATCGATCCGGTCATCCTCGGATGGGCGATGGCGATCCCCCGCATCTTCGATGCCATCACCGATCCGATCATGGGAAACATTTCCGACAACACCCGCACCCGCTGGGGCCGGCGCCGTCCGTACATTCTCGCCGGAGCGGTGGCTTGCGCAATCATCCTTCCTTTTCTGTGGCTGTCGCCATTCAAGAGCGACTGGGGCGTATTCGGCTGGCTGGCTGTTCTCGGCACGCTCTATTTCACTGCCTACACCGTTTTTATCATTCCCTATCAGGCGCTTGGTTTTGAAATGACCACCGATTACGACGAACGCACCCGTCTGCTGGCGTGGCCGAACTATGTCGGCATGACGACATCCTTTCTGCTGCCGTGGCTGCCACGGATGATTGAGTACAAGGGATTCGACGGGCCGGTCAACGGTGCGTTTTGGGTCAGCATCGGGGTCGGGCTCATCGTGCTCTTTGGCGGTTCGATGCCGGCGATCTTCGGCCGCGAAATTGCGCGGGCGGAAGAGCAGGTCAAAACCCATTTTCTGGATGCGATCAAGCAGGCGGTTCAGAACCGGGCGTTCTTGATCGTGGCGGCATCTAATGTGATCGTGCTGACCGGGTTGGCCGCGTTTGTCAACCTGAGCTTGTACGTGAACATTTACATCATCTACGGCGGACTGGCGCCGGATGCGGCGCGCGCGGCGGGGCTGGCGATGGTTGGCATCGGCGGCACGCTCTATGCCTTGATTTCGTATGTCAGCGTCATGATCGCCGTCTGGCTGAGCACCCGGATTGGTAAAAAAGCGACCGCGCAGATTCTGCTCGGCGTAACCGCGATCGGCGTCGGTAGCCTATGGTTCACCCTGCGTCCGGAGCTTCCGTATCTGCAACTCGTCTCCACGTTCATCATCGGCCTTGGCTTGCAGGGAACCTGGATGACGTTCTTTACGATGATCGGCGATGTCTGCGAAGAGGATGAGTTGAAAACCGGGCTGCGGCGCGAAGGAATTTTCAGCTCCATCGGCGGCTTTTCCCGCAAAATGTCGGTGGCGGTGGCCGCCGTGCTGGGCGGTGTTACGCTCAAATGGGTCGGCTTTGATGCCGCCGTCGCGGAGACAGCGGGCCTGACCGATGCGGTTAGCCTGAATCTGAAGATCGCTTATGTTGCGGGGCAGGCCGCGGTGGTTGTCGGCGGGCTGGTTTTAATCTGGTTTTATCCCATCACGCGCAAACGTGCCATGGAAACCCAGCGGTTGCTCAAGGAGCGTCGCGGCGTACTTTTAAATGACTAAGGAGAGACAGGAACATGCCCGCAGTTAATCAACTTGCAGTGATGGTTATGAGTCTGGCGGCATTGGACCAGCCGGACTCCCATCTGCTTCTACACGGAACGTTCGACCTGCCGGCGGATGCCGAAATTCGGTGCGATCTATACAGCACCGCCTGGTTCAATGCGTTCATGGATGGCAAATGGTGGATGGATGGCCCGGCGCGTTTTTCGCCGTCGCAAAAGGAATATATTCAGGCCGGTAAAAAACTGTCCGCCGGGAAACATACGCTGGCACTCCAGTTGAAAACCAACGGAGTGGATACACGGATTGCAAAACATCAACCGCCACGTTTTTTTGCACAGCTCTTTTCCGGCGAACAGGAGATTCCGGTCGATTGGAAAGTCTGCCGTTCCGATGCGTATGAATCACAGAAGGCGCGTTTGACCGGAGTCCTTGGATGGATCGAATGGTGCGACACCCGCAAGCTGCCGACCGCCTGGCCGTTGGAAGCCGGAACGAATCAGCAATGGAGTACGCCCATCTTCCAGCAGGAAGACAAAAGTACCTTTACCCTGATTGATGTTCCGCCGGTGGCGCGTGTCCGGCATGGACTGGAGCCGATGGAGCAGGGCCGGTTGATCATGGCGCGCGGCGAGGCCTTCACCAAAGAGGCGGGCTGGAACTTTTTCATGCGCAACCTTTCCCCGGTTCGCCAGCATGATCAGGGCGTCTGGCGACGCTATGATCTCGGCCGTGTACGGCTGGCCTATCCGCGCTTCACGCTGGATGTTCCCGCCGGAACGGTCGTCGAGTTTGGCTACAGTGAATATCTGGATCACGGACGGGTTTGTCCGGTCGTTTCGCAGTCCGGCTGTCCGACCTGTTTTCTGGATCATTATGTGGCGCGCGGCGGCATGCAAACCTTCCAACCTTCGGAACCGCGCGGCATGCGCTTCCTAGAGGTGCATGTGATCGGCGATCCAGAGAGGATTCGGTTTGTGGATGAGGCGGTTGATGAGCGGACGTACTACACGGAAAAACCGCAGGGAAGTTTTGCATGTGACGACAAACTGCTCAACCGGATCTGGTCGGTCGGCGTCGAGACCATGCGCTGCTGCTACGAGGATTCCCCGACCGACACGCCCGGCCGTGAGCGCGGGCAGTGGCTGGGCGATGTCACTGCGGCGGGAATCGATGTGACGGCGGTCTCCTACAGCGACCTCGCGCCGATCCGGCGGATGCTCGTCCAGGCCGCGCAATGCCCGGAGCCCGACGGCACGATTTTCGGCATGGTGCCCGGCATGGGCATGATGATTCCGGCGTTTGCGTTGCAGTGGGTTAGCACGACCGCGCACTACTACGAACTGACCGGCGACCGTGCGCTGCTGGAAGAGTTGTTCGAGGCCGCGCTCACCAACATGGCGGCCATGAAGTCCTACAGCGAAGACGGCCTGCTTAAAAAGGTTCGCGATGTCTGGAACTTTATCGACTGGGGCTATCAGACGCCCAGCAGTCCGTTCCCGGGGATTGACCCCGCCTTCCGGGCAACGTTGAAAGAAGATTTGGCTTTGAGCCTCAATTGGTACCGCGCCCTGCAGGATTTGCTGCGCTGGGCGGATTGGATCGGGGCAGGCGACCGGGTTGACCCATTCCGCGCGGCCTTTGCGGAGAGCGATGCGGCCCTCCGTCGGTCGTTGCCGACGCAGAACCTCGACAAACCGGAAACGTGGTATGCCTACGGGTTCCACGCGACGGTGTTGAGCCTGCTTTACGGTTTGATGGATGACAGCCAGACCGCGTCCGCCGTCACCTTCATTGAAAATCATATTGAATCCTGTTTCCCGAACGATCTGAACGCGCCGATCCTGTATTGCGAAAACATCATGGAGCGGCAGGTCTTCACGCCGTACTTTGCGCACTACATCTTCGATGCGCTGATCCAGCACGGCGAAATGGACTTTGTGCAGCGGCAGTACCGCTCCTGCTGGGGGTGGTGCCTCGAACAAGGACTGACCACGTGGCCGGAGGTTTTCGATCTGCGCTGGAGCCACTCGCACCAGTATTCCGCCTGTCCGACCTGGCAGCTTTCCCGCTACGCTCTCGGCCTGCATCCATGTTTCGACAAGGGAAAGGACCACTACCGTTTCGATCTGCGCCCCGGATCGTTGCACCAGGCCCGTGGCACGCTGCCGGTTTGCGGCAGCAACGAATTGCCGATCGAGGTGGAGTGGAAGCGGAGTGGTGATTGCATGCGTGTAAAAATCACGACGACCCATCCGATTTATCTGCATCGCGAAGGGATGGATGTTCTGTTGATAGAAGGAAGAACCGAATTCGACGTGCCCGCAGAACCCATGACGAAAGCATTGTAGGTATGGGGAGTTGCTCTGGGGATACCTACGTTATCTTACGGTCGGAGCCGTTTAATTTGCGGAAATCGCGCGGGCTGGTTCCGGTGGTTTTGCGGAAGCAGGAGGCAAAGTACTGGCTGCTGCTGAATCCGAGATCGAAGGCGATATCCGTGATGGGGGCGTCGCTTTCCATTAGTTGGAGTTTTGCCGCCTGAATGCGCAAGAGGGTCTGGTATTCACCGGGACTGTAGCCGGTTTCTTTTTTGAACTGTTCGCGGAAGTAGCTCGGTTTAAGGCCGGCGGTTGCAGCCATCTGTCCGATGGTCATGGCCGCGTGGCCGTCGGCATGCAGCCGGTTGATGGCCTTCTGGATGCGGGGTGAACAGGCGGAACGCTTTGCTCCGGGTTTCGAGGTGGCCGACTTCGCAACGTCACAGAGGATGGTTTGTATGGTTGATTGGATGATGGTTTCCGAAAAGGGACAGGGGGAGGAAAAGGCATTAAGCAGCCGGTCGAAGTGTTCGCCGATGCCCGCCGGGGCCTTGAACGTCCGGCTCGGAACGGCGCGCAGTGCATCGTCGAGTTGCCGGGTCTGCCGGGCGGAGAGTCCAAAGCTGCCTTTTTTTCCTGAAAGCCGAAAGATCATCCAATACAGCTCGCAAGGATGCATGGCCTGGCCTTCCCCGCCGTGCAGTTCGTCTGGCCAGGTCAGGAAGATTTCGCCGGGCTGGACACGGAAGAGTTCCGTGCCGACTTGCCAGAAGGTCGATCCGCCACGCAGGAAACAAATTTCATAGGCGCCTTGGTGCCGGTGCGGAAAAAGGGTTTTGGGTTGGGCGACGGCGTAGCGGCACCACCCGACGGTTCCAAAGTCTGGAAAACGCCGGTCTGAAAATTCGGGGATTAACAGGTCGATCCGCTGTGGTTCTGTAATAGCTTTATTCATGGGGCTTCAAATGTTCGAATTTCGACGGTACAGGAAGTCGAACGACGCGCAAGCGTTTTTGCGTATACTGTCCGCAATTAATGGAGATTACCAATGAGTATGGAAACAACGGCAGCCTGTCGGATCGAATGGTACCGGACGCCGATCGAAAAGGAGCAGTTCAAGGCGCTGACGCAGCGGTCGGATGCAAAGGCCTTTTTGCAGGCCGGCTCATACCTGTTGGTGATTGTACTGACGGGTGCGTTGACGTTTTGGGTTAAGCGGAACTTGGGTTGGCCATGGCTGGTTCCAGCCTTGTTCATCCACGGAACCGTTTATGCCTTCCTGATCAATGCGGTGCATGAGCTATCGCATGGAACGGTGTTCCGCACCAAATGGCTCAACAGCCTCTTCCTGCATATCTTCGCTTTTCTGGGCCTGAACAACCACGTCTTCTTCCGGGCCAGCCACATGCAGCATCACCAGCATACGCTGTACTTTCCGCAGGACTCGGAAGTGGTGCTACCCATCAAGCTGACCCTTAAAGGTTTTTTTCAAACTGCGCTTGTGAACTGGCCGCGGATGAAGTGGCAGATGGGCCAGTTGCTACGGTTCGCCTTTTCGCGTTTCAAGGGGGATTGGGAATGCGTGTTGATGCAGGATGACAAGGTGCGCATTGCGGTCGTTCGGTGGGCGCGCGCAATGTTGGTCGGCCATGTGGTGATCGCGGTGTTCTCCTTGGCGTATGGTGTGTGGCTCGTTCCTGTCCTGGTTACACTCGCACCATTCTATGGCGAAGGATTGAACTACCTGCTCAACAACACCCAGCATGTCGGACTTTGCGGCGACGTCGCCGACTTCCGCCTTTGCTGTCGGACGATTCAAGTGAATCCGCTATTCCGGTTTCTGTATTGGAACATGAACTGGCACACGGAACACCACATGTATGCGGCGGTTCCCTGCTATAATCTCGGCAAGCTGCACCGAGCCATCGGGCACGACCTGCCGCCTGCGCCGAAAGGGCTGGTTGAAACCTGGCGCCAGATATCCAGCATACTCCATTCCCAGAAAGCCGATCCTTCATACCAGTTTGTTTCCACTCTTCCCGAACCCGGTTAACAAAGGAGTTGATCATGCATTATCGCAAAAAGATAACCATGGCGGTCGTGATGGCTGCCGGAATGTTGCTCCCGTTGGCTGGCTATTCCTCCAACGAGCCGCGCCCGATGAATGTGCTGTTCGTCATGGTGGATGACCTGAAGCCGCTGATGGGCTGCTACGGCGACCCGATTGCAAAGACACCGAACATGGACAGGTTGGCGGCGCGCGGCGTGCTCTTCGAACGGGCAACCTGCCAAATTTCCCTGTGCGCTCCCAGCCGGGCATCCATCTTCACCGGTCTGCGGCCCGATACGTTGAAATGCTACACCAATGTAGACAAGTTCCGCAAGAACCTCCCCGGTATCGTGACCATGCCGCAGGCCTTCCAGCGTTCGGGCTACCACACGGTCAGCATCGGCAAGGTGTACGATGCGCGCAACTGCGATCCCGGTGCGTGGGACGAGGAGATGCTGCCCAGCTCGGAGACGGAGAAGAAAATATACGCGCTGGAGGAAAACGAGCGGCTCTACCATGAGAACGATGCGCGCTTCAAGGCGGCGACCACCCAGGAAAAGTTCCGCCTCTGGCGCGTCGGCCCCGCCTACGAGAACGCGCCGCTCGACGAGTCGCACTATTGGGACGACCAAGTTGCCGAACAGGCCATCGCGACACTGCGCCGCATCAAGGACAAGCCGTTTTTCCTCGGCGTGGGTTTCATCAAGCCGCACCTGCCGTTTGCCTGCCCGAAGAAATACTGGGATCTCTATGACCACGACAGCATGCCGCTGGCGTCCAACCCCGAACCGCCGGACAACGGCGTGCCGATGGCGCTGCACGACGGTTTCGAGCTGCGGCAGTACCAAGGCATCCCCCGCAAGGGACGGCTCGACGACGACCTGGCCCGCACGCTCATCCAGGGCTACTACGCCTGCGCCTCGTTCGTCGACGCCATGATCGGCCGGGTGCTCGACGAGCTGGATGCGCTTGGCCTTAAGGACAACACGATCATTGTGCTGATGGGCGACCACGGCTGGCATCTGGGCGACAAGGGCATATGGGGCAAATTGACGGCATACCAGGAAGCAACCATCGCGCCGATGATTGTGGTTGATCCGCGGCGCAACGGCGGCAGTCGCGTCAATGGACTGGTCGAGTTCGTCGATATCTGCCCGACGCTCTGCGAGCTGGCCGGTGTCGCGGCGCCAGACGGGTTCGAGGGAACCAGTTTTGCGCCGTTGCTCGCCGACCCTTCCAAGAACTGGAAAAGGGCCACCTTTTCGGAAGTAGGTCGCGGCGCGGCGTGGAAGGAATTCATCGGCACCTCCATGCGCACGGAGCGCTACAACTATGTCGAGTGGCGTCACCGCACGAAAGGCACGTTGCAAGCCCGCGAACTCTACGATCTCGAAACCGATCCGCGCGAAATGAACAATCTCGCGTTGACTCCCGAG
>JAIPJC010000024.1 GCA_021734345.1 Kiritimatiellales bacterium
TATTCGGACGAAGATGAACCTGCCCAGCGGAGGGGATTTGCTCTATGTCTCGACGAGCTTCATGCGCAACGCGGCCCGGCGGGGTATCGGTGGATCGGATGATCAGGTGGTTAGAGCGTTGCTTTCAACCACAAGGTAGCCGATTGGTTGGTTTCCGCTCCGTTCCACTCGGGCTGGAAGACGGACTGTTCTTCGCCCAGCGAGAGCAGGCGGGCTGTGCCGAGCGCGGTCTCCTGCGGTGCGATGGTATCGATGGCTGCACGGGTGATGATATCGAAGGTATCGCCAACGCGCGCTCCGTGGAATCTTCCCCAGCCAGCCTGCAACGTTCCGTTCCCGGTCCGGCTGGCCGGAAGGAGGAGCGGGCGGGCCTGGTTCATGGTTTTCATGATCCGTTCGGCGAGGGATTGGCAAGCGGGATCCAACCCGTCTGGGTTTGTGAATGAAGCCGATGCGGAACAGAGCACGCGGGAGGTTTCGGTGTCGACCATCCGGAGATGGATTTCCTTCTGGTCACCAGCATGGATGATCTCCCCAAAGAGAATCAGGCTGGCGGGAAGCAGTTTCCCGATTTCCGTGGCGGCGCGGCTATCGGCCAACCCGGATCGGCCGAGTTCCACTTCCTTCAGCAGGCTATCGAAGGCTTCGCGCTCAACCAGAATACTGCCGCCCATGCTACTGAGGCATTCGTTCAGCCGGGTGCGAACCAGCGCGGTTTCGTCGGGGTCGCTACCGGTCGGACCCAGGCAGGCGAGGATGCGCGGACGGACAAAGGCGGACGACAGGTTGTTGGCGTGTGTTTCAATCCGGGTGGCCAATTGTTGGAGGCGGTCGCCAAGCCCGCTGCGGAAGATCGGCTCTTCCGGCTTCTCCTCGGCGATGGCCGGGGCTGATGGAAGGGCGGTTTCGGAACGGACAAAGACAAATTCCCCGCCAGCGTGCGCGGGCAAGGCGAGCGGTCCCATGCGGACGAGCTGCCCGGTCAGTTCGCTTACCTTGGCGCGGATCGAGACCGCGATGTCCGAGGCCGAAAAAACATCCTGGTCGGCATATTGGAGGAAGTTGAGGATTTCCTGGGCAAAGACGCTGTGGCGGATGCCGCTGTCGAGCACGGGTTCGAGGTTTCCGCTTGTGATGAGGTAGCGCGACGGCACCGCCATGGCGCGCTGGTACCAATGAACCGATTTGACCGGTTCCTCGTCGCCCCGGAAAAGCGACCCGCCGTAGCAGGTGTCGGCCACCAGCAGGATATGCCGGGCGGGCACGGCCCCGAGAACCCGGTTGATGCTGCTGTTCCAGAGCCAGTCTTCCTTAGCCGGCTGCTCCATCCGCGACCGCTGGGCGCCATAGGGAATCCAGTAGCCCTCGTCCATCTGCTCGTCGTAAAACCCGTGCCCGGCAAAATAGATGAGCAGCGCATCGTTGTCGGTCAGGTGCATCAACTGTTCGAGCGCGCGCAGGATGTTTCCCCGGGTGGCTTGCCGATCCACCAGTTCCACGACGTCGAATCCATAGCCGGTCCGGAGAATATCGCCCACGGCGGCGGCGTCGGCGCGGGCGGTGCCGAGTTGCGGCCAGCCGGTTCCCGTATAGTCGCCAATGCCGATGACCAGCGCATGGTATCGGAGGGGTTTGGCTGCCGGGGCGTCAGGCTTCGGCGCGGGGGCGGCCTGCTCCTTCCGGCCACAGGCCGCGACCAGCAGTACGAGCGCTCCGAACAGGATGTGGTATATCGCTTTCATCGTGAAAAGGCATAGTCGCCTGGCTGGCCGGAATCATTGGTTCCCCGGCGCGGCATTATAACCCGGGAATTTTCGGACTCAACCTCGGAAATGACCAGTTCCACCGGGTGGTCGCCGGCCTGAAGTACGTGGCCTTGCTTCAAGGAACCCTCGGAGCGGATGACCAGGAACCGCATCCCTTTTTGCGCGCCGCTCGTTTCGCCGGCATCGATGACCAGCCGGTTGTCCTGTTGCCGGATGCCGGCCAAAATCAACGGGAACCGCTGTTCGATTTTCATGACAAGGCCACCGATCTGCCGGGGCAGAAGACTCGGGTCTTCCACATAGACATCTTCGATGAACAGCGCTTCGCCGCTCTGGGTGTCGAGCACCTGCGTATAGACGGTCTGTCCGGGGCCGTCGCTGAGAATCCGGGTGACGAACACCAGATCGGATGCCAGCTGCCGGCCTTGCTTCAACAGGGCGCGCGGGTCGGCAAGGTCGCTGCCGGAGAGCGCCTGCTCCTTCTGGAGTTGTTGCGTTTCGTCCTTGGCGGCGAGCAGATAGAAACGAACAGGATCGAGGGTCAGTTCCTGCCCAATGAGATCGTTGATCCGCCGTCCGAACGCGGGATCGGGGATTTCGCCCGCAAGGGGTGAAAGGGTCGTTGCCAGTCGGTAGATCCGATCCATGTATTCGGGCTGGCGGTAGACCACGTTGATCTGCTCCCCGGTACGGTTGCCATCGTTGTCTTCGGCGATCAGTTCCAATCGGTTGGTGCCGGGGTTGAGCGGGATACGGCGCAGGGTGCGGAAGAGCGGGCTGTTCCGGGTGAGCAGGTTTTCACCATTCAGCTCGACGGCGCGCAGGGCGGTGTCGTCCTCCGCGCGAAGATCAAGCATGTATTCGGGGTTGAAGAGTGTGATGGTTTTTCCGGCATCGGCGAGGATCAGCCGGGGCGGGGTGGCCTCGTTGTGCTGCGCGAGGTGAAGCAATTCCTTTTCGGCCAGCGTCCACTCCATACGGTTCCCGGCGTGGTCGGAAACGGCCACTTGCAGCGGTCCATTGGTTGGCGGATAGTCCAAGGTATATTCTGTTCTGACGGGTGGAAGGCTGTTGCCGTTGATCTCCAACTGGTGGAGGCCGAGGTTGTCTTCGCAGCTAATGGACAGCGCCGCCCCGGCATGGCGAAGGTGGATTTCCGGCGGAGTCCAGTCCGCCATCAAAACCAGATTGGTGGCGGTCTGCTTGCCGGAAACATCTTCAGCGACGACGCGGATCAGGTTGCGCCCTTCGTGCAGCGGGAGCTCGCGGCGGAAATCCATCCGGGGCGTGGCCAGCTCGATGAATTCAGGTTTGTTGTCGATGGCGAGGCTTGAAACAAGGTTGGATCCGTAGACGGTACCTTGCACCAGCACGGTTCGTTGGCTGGTCCAGTCCGGGAGCGGGGCGATCCCGATTCCGGGCGGTGGCGCGGCGGCCATGGCGAGCTGCTTGCGGATGCGGTTGATATAGAATTTCGCGCGGGCCGACGGCTCCGTTTGCATCGAGGTTTCCAAGAGGTCGAGCGCCGCCTGCGGTTGATCCAGTTCATACAGGCAGATGCCCAGTTCGCGGTGCGGGAAGTAGCCTTCCATCATGTGCATGCCGTAGGTGCGCGCCCGCCATCGTTCCATGGCGTAGGGATAGCGCGCGCCGGGAATCCGGCCCAACGCGGTTTCGAAATCCGCGCGGGCCGCATCGTATTTCCCGTCGCGCAGGTAGAGGCGTCCGCGCTGGTAGTAGTTCCACCAGTTGCGATGGTGGAGCACATACGGATCGGCGTCGCGCTGGCTCCGGACCGAGATGCAGCCGGGCAGGAGGACGATCAGCACCGCGACCAGCAATCCGGATAGATGGACGGGCTTGGTCATTGACCGTCCTGCGCCACGAGATCATCCGCAACCTGCTTCCCCAGCAGCGGAATGTTTGCACGGAATAGTTCCAGGGTTTGGAAACTTTGGCTCCAATGGCTGGAACGGTTTGCATCGGCGCGCGGGTGCCCGGATATTTCGACGGACAGTGATCCGGCGGCCAGTTCCTGCAGGCTGATTTGGAGCACCCAGCGGCCCGGTGCATCGGCGAGGCGGGACTCGATGGCTTCCTGCAGTTCGCGGGAGGTTTGCTTCAGTTCGGCGCGGGTGTAGTGCGGTTGCTCGGCGGGTTGGCCGCGCAGCTGGGGGGCGGTGCCATAGGCCGTACGCTGCCAGCGGACCGGGCCGGGGTTCCATGGGAGCGCGAGCAAAATGAGCGCCGCCGCCGCGGCCGCGGCCAACGGCAGGGTGAACCGCAGGATGTTGCGGCGCGGGGTTTGGACGGATCGTTCGGCGTATTCGGGATGTTCCGTTTCCCATTCGGCCAGCAACCGCTCTTCCAGTTGATCATCGGATTCGCCCGCCGTGTCGAGGAGCGGCAGGAGGCTTGCCAGTTCCGTGTGCGTGGCCTGGCACTCTTCCAGCGCGTCGCGCAGGCCGGGGTCGTTTTGCAGCGCCTGCTCGAAGCGCTCTTTTTGTTCGGGTGCCAGTTCATTATGCAGGTAGGCCCAGATTTGGTCGGCGGGAGAGGTCATGGCTCTGTCCTTTCAAATGAAGGGTTGTGGCGGAGGGTCTTGTGCAGTTTGTCGAGGCACTTGGCCAGACGGCTGCCGACCGTGTTGACGGAGATGCCGAGCTGTTCGGAGATTTCCTGGTAGAGCAGATGCTGCAGGTAGAACATGTCGATGCTGTCCCGGCAGGTCTTGTTCAAATGCAGCAGGGCCGCGCGCAGGATCTGCCGGCTCTCTTTCTTCACGATCTCCTGATATGGATCCGGGGTGTTCGGGTTTGCAAACTCCATTTCGTTCCAGTCGCCATCCGACGTTTTTTGCATTGCCGGGGTCATGACGGTGCGCCAGCGCACCTGCCGGCGGATTTCGTTGATGCATTGCCGGATGGCGATTTTCTTGACGAACCAGGCGAGGGAACACTGCTGCCGGAAGGTGGGCAGGGCGGTCTGGAGCTGGACATAGATGTTTTGGCGGACGTCCTGTTGTTCGTGTTCCGAAAAATTCCACTTCTGCCACCCGGTGATGGATTGGATGAGCGGATCGTAGTGGCTGAAGAAAAGTTCCCACCCGGCGGTGCCGTCGTTGCGCACAGCCGCCAGTATTTTCTTTTCGGAATATGGACTGGTCTTGAACATATACGATGCCGCCGAGTGTAGCGGAAGAGCTTGAAAAGGAGAAGGGCAAATCAAACCTGTCCCGGGCTGGGAGCTGCGGTTGGGTTAAATCGGGCAACATATCTTTTCTGGTTCCATCTCCTTTGTGGTAGAAATCCCCACATCGTGAAGCCCCATCGTTCCTATTTGCCCTTGTTGGCTGCATGTCTCGCACTGCCTTCCCTGTTGTGGGCGGTTCCCATCACGATTGCGACGCCCGGCGGCGTGGTGGTTTTGGATATCGGCCACGCCGGGCCGACCGGGCAGCTGGTCGAGCCGGATCCGCCCGCCACCGCCGGATTCCGGCCACCAACCATCTTTGCCGCACCGCTTCCGGTCGGTTCCGGGGCGCGCGCCCTCGGGCAGGCCGGCGCGTTCACCGCGGTCGCCGACGACGCCACCGCCGCGTCGTGGAACCCGGCCGGCCTGGTGCAGCTGGAGTTGCCGGAGGTCTCGGCGGTCTACCGCTTCTCGGCGCGGGAGGACACGCACGAATCCCGGTCCCGTGAACTGGAGGCGGGGCAGGACAGCTACACCAGCAGCGAACTCAACTATCTCAGCGGCGTCTATCCCTTTCTCCTGAACGACCGCAACGCCGTCGTTTCCCTCAACTACCAGGAGGCCTACGACTTCACCTATGAATTCACCGCCCGCTTCAACGGAAGCAACCAGCAAAACGTCGACACCACCATCAACCAGACCTTTCGCAACGCCACGACGAATTTCTTCAGCAACGCCAACCAGAGCCTGACGATCATTGCCGACGTCCTGACCGATACGGAGAGCCAAATCAACCAGGTGCTCGACTCCGCCCTGCTGTCCGGCATCGACTTTCGCCAGTCCGGAACCATCGATGCGGTTTCGCCCGCCTTCGCGTTCGAGGTCACCCCGAGCTTTTCGCTCGGCGTTGCGCTCAACTTCTACACCGACGGCGCCAGCCGCGGAAACCCGATCGAGTCCTCTTTGGTTGCGGACTACGAAGGAACGTCCGACAGCGTGGCCGGCATAACCGACACGCGCAACTCCACCGCGTTGATCAGCTACGACGGCGTGCGGTATAGCGGGCCGGTGGAGAACCCGGTGGAAACTCCCATTCCCCCTCGTTCGCAAACCAACGCTTTCGCCGATGTGCAAACCAACGTCCAGCAAGATATCTATACCGTGGAGGGAAGCTATCGCGAGGAAAACACCACCGACGACTTCCACGGCTTCAACGCCACGCTTGGCGCCCTCTGGGCCGCGACCGAAAAACTATCGCTCGGCGCAACCGTCGATCTGCCATGGACGGGGAAGGGCAGCCAGACCAAACGGATCGACCACCAGGTTTCCACGTTCGACAGCAACCGCGTCGAAGTCGCCCACAACAGCTTCCAGGAAACCCAGACGCGCGACGTCGAATACACCTTCCCGCTCTACTGGTCCGTCGGCGCGCTCTGGCGCTGGTCCGACCGCTTCTACACCTCCATGGACGCCAGCCGCACCTACTGGTCCGACTACAGCTACAAGGCCGAAGGCGAAGAGCGCATCAATCCCGTCAACGGCGAACCCTACTCCTCCGCGGCCTTGGACGACTGCTGGTCCTTCCGCCTCGGCGGGGAATACCTGTGCGTGCTTTCATCGACCGAAGTCCCGCTGCGCGGCGGCGTGTTCTGGGAGCAGCGCCCGGCAAGCGGATCGCCGGATGAATACTGGGGCTTCAGCCTCGGTTCCGGCATCTCGCTCGGCAAGGATCCCGGCAAGGCCGTCCTCGACATCGCCTACATCTTCGAGCAAGGCAACAACGTCATGGGCTCGCTGCTGCCCGGCCAAGCCGTGCGCTCCGACACCATCAAGCACCAGATCTTCCTCTCCGCCATCTGGCATTTTTAAAAACGGTATCGGCCACGAAAGAGCACAAGGAAGGTAAATAGTCCAATGCCGAAGTTCAGTCGAGTTGAGAGAAAATACAAAGACAAAGGATTTAATGATTCGTTTTAGATGGAGAGTCGACTTGTTGGGTAGTGTTTGTAGATGCTGAATTTTGCTCGAACTTTGGAATGCTGTTTTTAACATGGAGCTGTGCAGGGTTCAGGTAATAGATAGCTAGGAAAACTGCGATTGGTCCACCAGCTTTTACGGCTGCATTGCCGACTTTGTGCTCAAATGTGGCTTTGCCGCTAAGAAGAACCGCAATCAAGGCAAGGCTTAATGCCAACAAACCTCGTAAAGCCATGTACAAAAGTCCCTCTGGTGTTGGGTTGAACAACAAACCGACAACCGTAATTCCGAAAAGTGCACCCCCAATAATTGGTAGTGTTTTCGTTGAATATGAATCGTTACTGTAAAGGCAAGAACCTAATTCTGATGCAAGAAGAGACCTTGCCTCTTGATCATCTACAGATGACAGGATTTCGGCCAATTTTAAGGCCTTTGCTTTCCCTTTCAGCTTGTTAATCGCTTCTCGGCCAGCGGATAGCAGATGTTTAAGGTCTTTAATGTCCATCAATACAACGCTTTCACAATAGAAAAGATGACGGAAACATCGTGCGACGTAACAGTTATGTTCTTGTCAGTTCGAGTATCGTGGATCACATCAGGGATTTCTGCCAAACTATCATATTCAGCTATTCCGCCGCCCCACTTTGGCGATGATACACGAAAAGACCTTTTCAGTAATCCTTTGGATACAAAAGCCCCCAGAGCCAATACAAATTGGTCTGCATCTCGCGGAACAGCCACATCATAGATGCGGTTTAAATCAAGCTGTGCTCCGACAGGAAGGGTTTCAATTTCGTGCGTGAATCGATTAATCGATTCCTTCTCAGTCGGAAACCTATTGGCTATAAAATCGAAGTTCATTTAAAACGTACCCATAATCGGCTTTTGTACAATTTGCAGGGATAGCAAATTCATTGTTTTCGCCCGATAATAACATGTGTAGCTCTTTGGAGAGTCTCCCATCATTTTTGAGCCACCAGATATTGGATTCCGCACAATAGGATCCTGCTTCTCTTAGGAAGGACGTCATACTAACATCGGCTCCGTGATCGTCAACTAAATCTGCCGCAACCCGTCCGTCAGGGGTTTCTAAAGTGCTTCGGGATATTTTAAGTGTTGTGCCACATGTGTTTTTTGCGCTGGCATCCGTAAATCGGATTTTTTCACGAAGATCCATGCGCTCAGCCCATAGTCGGGCTTTTGCAATGCCTAAGGGATGGCGGCTGAAGTCATGCCGCGGTAGGAAGTGGCGCAGGCCTGTTCCCCAGAACCGAGACAGCGCATCTTGATAATTTGAACCTCGGTCGCTCTGTATTCTGACTTCAAGCAATCCTGACTCATGGAGTAAAGCAATGTTTACAGCCCTAATCTCATTCACTTCCCATTCTTTTATTAACAACTCGCCTTCGCGACGTTCACCTCGATATTTCTGTTCGACTCGTGTTTCTACAACCTTGAATACGATTTGTTTTGAACCAGAGGGACTTTCTTCAAATCGGATTTCAGACAAGGAAGGAGTTGTCGGGCAGCCAAGGGTGATGGGATGGTCAAGAATATCGAGACCTCGTTGCTTACAGATCTCTCTAATGCTATCCTGATCCATCAATTTCGCAACATCACCGTTGGCATAATCAAAAAGGAATATATGTGATCGGCCATACTCTTCAACTTCCGCCAATAGGTTCCGCAAATCGCTAATCTGAATCTTTCTAGCTGTGAGATGAGGACGAATCCTTGTTTCAATCAAGGCATCCCAACTTCCCGCTGAATGGGTCAAATTCTTCGATTTTAAAAATGCCGAGACTACACTGATGCTTGTTGCAACTTGTAGTAACGATAGTAGTAAATCGACTTCACTGCTGTTATCTGCATTTTCTTCGTCCACAATTCAGTCTCCAGATTGGTACTAGTACTAAGACTCTCCATATCGATGCATTATCAAATACGCAGTTAAATTAATGCATTAAAGTGCGCGGGGAAACAAACTTAAAGAATGTACATTCAGCTTATCACGATTTTTTAACAAATGAAGTTCAGCGGGGTTAATCAAGATTAAAAAATGGAAGGTATTTTTTAATCCAGTCCCATTCGCTAATGCCCACAGCTGCGTACCATTCCGAATCATCGGTATTGAAAACACCCCAGACGGTGAACGCCTGAACCTGAATGCCCGATCCGATGAGCGCGTTGCCCTGATCGAATGTCGCCCCAGCTCCCAGCCTCAGACCTACTCGTTTCACATACTTTGACCAGAAAGTAGTGTTCGTATCGACCTTGAGCGGATCCTCGGCATCGACATCCACTTCCGGGAAGAAGTTAAAGACGAGTCCCAGTGCCACCAGTCCTCCGAGATCCTTGTCGCTATTCATTAGAGCAATGGGTTCGAACCGAGCCGTTGCTTCCCATGCAGAGATTCCGTGTTGTCGATACCAGCTATTATTCCCTTCCTCATATCGCAACAAAGGAACCTTGCCGTTGAGAAACCCTTCAATGAAATTGGCCGAACGCTTATCGTCCTCCTCGAAATACTTCAGTTCAAACAAATCCCCCTTGGCACGGTTTTCCCCGATAAACCGGTCGTTTAGGATAGGTTGGATATGCGTCCTGAAAGCGTTCCTCTCTATTTTGCAGGCCGGATCCTTGGTCAACGCTCTTTTGCGAAGGACACTTAATTGTGCGTCCCAGAGCGCCTTTTCCTTCTCCAGTCGATCTATCTTTTCGGAATAGGTCGGTACATCGCCTGCGGGTAACTCTATCATTGTTTCGGCGAATTGCCTGCTCAACAAGAGGAAGTCGGACACCTCCGTTGGTGTGTTTGTCGAGACGTGTGAAATTGCCTCGTCCACCGACGGTTTATAAAGTATTGCCGCATCCGAAAGCCTTTCAAAATAGTTGGTTCCCTGTGCAGGCGCGAAGGAGACCATCAGCAACATGGACCAAGCGATCCAAAGCCATTGTTGGTTTGTTGTTTTTTTCACCGGGGCACCTCCACATCAAGTAGTTGGTTGAACACGGTTTTGAATTCAGGCCGCTTCAAGTAAAGAGATTCCGCATGGTTGTTCATAATCTCGGAAAACGTCTTGTTGCCCTGTTTGAATTTGTGGATCGAACCTGTACTTCCTAATTCCAAGGCAATGATTTCTTCCGAGTTGAAGCCTTGCCGAATAGGGATGAGATCAATGGTTTCGCCACCTACCTCGAACTTGACATCTGAGCAGACCATATCGTTCTCATTGATCAGGAAATGGAGGCGACCATCATCGATTTCACCCCATGCCGTGGCAAAGCTAGTCAAGGTTGAAATCCGATCTCCGCCATTAATCTTTCCGAGGATTTTAAGCAAATCACCAACCATTGAAGGTCGCGGTGATACAATTCCCAGCGGAGACGCGAGCAGAATCATACCGAGGTATGGCATTGATCCAGTAGCGATGCATTGTTTCCAGCTAATATGCGGAAGCATGGCCGCACCCAACGAATGGCCAATCAGGATAGTCTCCGATTGCCGGCCATTGCATAGTTGATGCAGCTTTTCAATGCACTGTGTTTGGATGTATTCGCGCATATCATCCAGCGCACAGTAGACAAGTACGTCCATTGCATAATCGGAAACCATCTTATAGGTATCATCGTCGAGAAGATCCCTTATCTTTTCGAACCCAAACTGCTCCACGGCTTCCGCAAAGTTTGAATTGATTATTGGATATTTGGATTCCACTTTTTGTAGAACGTCCTCCCAGTACAGTCCTTGTACTTCAAATTTATCGGGATCATGGTTGGTATTCAGAATGGCTTCCCAAGCCTTGTGAAAATCAGGTTCGGCATTCCCTATACCATGAGCAACCACCACCAGTTTTTTTGCTGACATGCTATTGTTTCCTTTCGGTTTGTTTGACGTACCACCCATTATTGGTGGCTATATTAGCGAGGATTTATTTTTAGGGAAGCAGATGCCTTGTGGAGAGTTTCCCCACAAAAGGTGGAGTGGCACTAACGGTAAGCCTTGATTCCACATCACCCGCAAGCAGGCGAGACGCCTGCGGTACAACTCGTATCGCCGCCATCTTGGCGGCTCCGAAGCCCGCAGTATGCGGGCGGTGCAGAAAACGTATCGCAGGCCGCTGGCCTGCCTGGTCGCATGGTGATCCTGCACAAGAAATGCGCACAAAATCGCCTAACCTAGTGCCATTCGGGTCTGGCAAATAAACCGCGGCGCGGATTGTTCGGTGTTGATTCGTGTTCATTTGCGGTTTGCGTTTCCGCGCGTCAATGGTCGTTGCAGGGAAGCGGGGGAGGGATCGGGCGCATGGTGTTTCCGTCGATGCCGCTTTTTTTTCGCAAAGGCCGGGTCAGGTTTTTTCCAGAGGTGGGTGAATTGGTAGCGGGCAAAGGCGACGATAAGCAAGGTGCCGGAGAGTCCGGCACTCAGGCAGCCGACGAGGAGCAGGGATGAATAATCACCGTCGCCATCCTCGATGCGATGTTTGAGCCCGCAGGCCATGCACCCGCCGATGAGCATTACGCACGCCGCGGCAACCAGTGCGGGATAGGCCGGGAACAATGCGGGGCTCCGCGAAGGTGAATGGCTCAAGAACGCCACCCGCCGCTGAAAATGTAGACGAGGCTTCCCGCCTCGTTGCGAACACGCAACCATCCCGCTCCAACGCAACGCGGCTGGAAGCCGCGTCTACTTTGAATGCTTCAAATCCTTGATCTGGTCGCGCAGGATGGCGGCGCGTTCGAACTCCAAGGCTTCGGCGGCTTCGAGCATTTCCTGTTCGAGCTGGTGGATGATTTCGCTGACGCTGTATTCGATGCCATCTTCGGCGACGGCGGCTTCCAAGGTCTCTTCGGCGGTTTCGTAGATGGTCTTGAGACTGGCTGCAATATCCTTCTTGATCGCGCGCGGCACGACGCCGTGCTCGGTGTTGTAGGCCGTTTGCTTTTGGCGGCGGTGTTCGCACTTATCGATCATGCGCTGCATCGAGTCGGTGATCCGTTCGGCATACATGATGACGCGACCGTCGATGTGCCGCGCCGCGCGACCGGCCGTCTGCACGAGCGCGGTTTCCGAGCGCAGGAATCCCTCCTTGTCGGCATCGAGGATGGCGACGAGCGAGACTTCGGGCAGGTCGAGCCCTTCGCGCAGGAGGTTGATTCCAATGAGGCAATCGAACTTGCCGCCGCGCAGTTCACGCAGGATGTCGACACGTTCGAGCGCGCCGATATCGGAGTGCAGGTATTGCACCTTTAACCCGGTTTTTTCCAGGTACTCGGAAAGATCCTCCGCCGTGCGCTTGGTGAGCGTGGTGACCAACGTACGCTCGCCGCGTTCGGCGCGGCTGCGGATCTCCTCCATCAGATCATCGATCTGGTTTTTGAGCGGACGGATTTCCACCGGCGGATCGACGATGCCGGTTGGTCGGATGATTTGCTCGATGGGTGTGCCGGCGTGTTCCCGCTCGTAGGCGGCGGGCGTGGCGGAGAGGAAAATGATTTCGTTGGTGACGGAGATGAACTCGTCGAAGTTCATCGGGCGGTTGTCGAGTGCGGAGGGTAGGCGGAAGCCATGCTCGACGAGCGTCCCCTTGCGCGCCTGGTCTCCATTGTACATGCCGCGCACCTGCGGCAGGGTGACGTGCGACTCGTCGACCACCATCAGGAAGTCGTCGGGAAAATAGTCGAGCAAACATTCCGGCCGCGCGCCGGGCTGGCGGCCGGCGAGGTGGCGGGAATAGTTTTCGATGCCGCCGCAGAAGCCGATCTCCTTCATCATTTCGAGATCGTACTCCGTTCGCATCTTGATGCGTTGCGCCTCGATCAGCCGGTTCTGCCGCTCAAATTCCGCCACGCGCACTTCCATCTCCTGGCGGATGGCGACCAGCGCGGCGTCGATCTTTGGTTGCGGCATGACGAAGTGCTTGGCGGGCGAGACCATGATGTGGTCATAGGTATCGAGCGTGTCTCCGGTCAGCGGATCGACTTTTTTAATCGCGTCGATCTCATCGCCCCAGAATTCGATGCGGATGCCGTGGTCCTTGGCGTAGGAGGGAAAGATATCAAGCGTGTCGCCGCGGACGCGGAAGCGGCCGGGACCGGGTTCATAGTCGTTGCGTTCGTACTGGATCTCGACCAGCTTTTTGAGGATGGCGTCGCGGCGGATCGATTCGCCGACGCTGGCGCTGACAACCATGGCCTTGTAGTCTTCCGCCGAACCGAGGCCGTAGATGCACGAGACGGAAGCCACGATGATGACGTCGCGCCGGTTTAGCAGGGCATCGGTTGCCGCCAACCGCAACCGTTCGATCTCCTCGTTGATGGCGGAATCCTTTTCGATGAAGGTGTCGGTCTGCGGGATGTAGGCTTCCGGCTGGTAGTAGTCGTAGTAGGAGATGAAGAACTCCACCGCGTTGTTCGGGAAAAACGCCTTGAGCTCGGCGTAGAGCTGGGCGGCCAGCGTCTTGTTGTGCGAGAGGACGAGGGTGGGGCGGCCTTCGCGCGCAATGACGTTGGCGATCGTGAACGTTTTGCCCGAACCCGTAACACCTTCCAAGGTCTGGAACTTTTTCCCGGCGGCGAGGCCGGTGCACAGTGCATTGATCGCCTCGGGCTGATCTCCCGTCGGCTCGAAATCCGCCACAAGCTGGAAGGTTTTATCCATGGTCGGAAGGGTACACGCGCGGCGAGGGAATGGAATAAAAAAAGGCAACCCTGACGGGCTGCCTTTCCACTCCGGGATCGAAGGGATTAGCCTTTGATCATCGAGTTGATTTCCTGCTCGGCTTTCGCCCAGTAGGTGGCGGAATCCTTCTGGAACCCGTCGTTGACCGCGGCGTAGTAGGCGGCCTGTTCGATCATGCTGTAGATCTGTTCAGACGTGTACTTTGTCGCAGTGGTTTTCACGGCTTCAGCCTTCGGGGCCGGAGCTTTTTTCTCGGCAACTTTTTTGACCGGAGCTTTTTTCGCAGGGGCCTTCTTGGCCGGTGCCTTTTCAGCCGCGGCTTTCGGGGCCGGTACTTTTTTCTCGGCAACGGTTTTCGCCGGAGCCTTCTTCACAGTTTTCTTTGCAGCCATTTTATTTTCTCCATTTTTTTGAGTGGCAAACGTTTCCCTAACCTGTGCGGGTACAGTTACCCGCTTGCCTAAAGCATGTAAACACTTCGTTTGAGAAATTTATGTTAGGAAAAGTCGGTATGATTCGGTTGGTTTTGTGCGCATGTTCCAAGGGACGGATTTTTGCATCATGGATGCGTCAACCTAGTCGTCGTCGATGGCGAACGCAGACAGCACCTCATGGTCGGCGCCGCTGAGGCGGCCCGATTGCATGTATTGCTCTATCACGGCGAATGCTTCCTGGGATTCTTCCAGTCGTTGGAACAGGTCGTCGACCGATACCTTCTGCAAATCGTCGGGGTTCCTGATCTCGACCAAATGCCAATCGCCCAAGGCGTCCTTTCCCACATAGTCCATCAACTTGCCGAGTGTGCGTGCGGCAAAACGGGCGTTGTCGCCGGGAAGTCGCGCCAGCAACTGGTCGCAAAAATATTCGTAGCAAATCGGTGGCTTGCCATACTCCAGCAAACACCCTTGGTTGTTCAGCCATCCAAAACGATCATCCATGTCTTTGCTGGCCAGCCCCTGTTTTTGGAGGAGCTGGTAAAGAAACGCACTTTGCGTGGCCTCCTCGCAGATATCGGTCCGGCAGCAACAGGCCGTGCACATGCCGCAGGTTTCGCTGAAGAGTTCCGTCATCAAGCTGCGGACAGACTGTTCCAGCTCGGCGTACGGTTCCATGAAATCGTTGATTGTACTCATAAGCCGGGGACGATAGGGCGCGGCCGTTGCCGAAGCAATCCAACAGCGTCGCCAAGTTGCGGGGTGGTGGATGCATGGCCATTTGATGGTGGACAGCCCGCGCTATCTTTGCCATTTTTGTCCGCCTTTATAAACGGGAGAAGAGCCATGCCGATCAAAAGGAAGTACAACGTCAAGGGAACCAAGGATTTTATCGTTCTGGCAGGAATCTTTTTTTTCCTATGCTTATGGTCCATCAAGGATGCGTGGTATCCCGCTCCGAAGGTGGTCGAGAAACATCCGCGGGAAGTTGCCGTATCCTTCAAGACGGCCGGTTCGATCGGTCAGTTGCATGTGGCGGAAGGCGATTCCATTGGCGAGAAGCAGTTGCTGGCGGAGTTGCGGCAGGTAGCGATGCGGGAGGAGTTCGAGCAAGCCAAGAAGGAGTACACCGAGGCTAAGAACAAACACACCCTTCTGACCGAGGCCGGACGCAATGCCGCCAAGAACGGAGCCTCCGCCGATGGCATTGCCGAACTGGCGAAGAGCCGCGATGCCGCGCAGGCCGACATGGATGCCGCCTTGGAAAAAGTAGACGAGGTGCGCGCACAGATCGATGCCACCGAGCTTTTGGCTCCCACCAAGGGTACGATCAAGAAGGTTCTTGTCACCACCCACGAGCAGGTCGAGGCGGGCGAGACGGTCATGCTGATCGATCCGCGGGATCATTTTTATCTGTTCAACAAAAGCCTGGCCATCTTCAGCTTCATTGCGTTCTGGGTGTTCCTGGGCATTCATATCCTTGCCCATTAGCGAAATCCGTCTAATTCATTAATAATGATAGGATTAGCTTGACCGTTTTTTTCGGCTGACTATTATCCGTTGATCATTTTGCCGCACCCTGCGTGCACTGTTATTGAAACGACTTAACATCAAGGAGATATATAAATGACTAAGAGAGATTTGGTGATGCGTATTGCGGATGAAACCGGCCTGATTCAGCAGGATGTCTATGCCGTAATCCAGAAGAGCCTCGACTACATTGTCGAGTCGCTCGACAAGGGCGAAACCGTGGAGTTCCGCAACTTCGGCGTCTTTGAAGTCCGCGAGCGCAAACAGCGCATTGGCCGCAACCCGAACAAGCCCGCGAACGTTGTGACCATTCCGGCACGCAAGGTGGTCAAGTTCAAGCCGGGTAAAGTCATGCGCGAAAAAATCACCGGCTGCTAGACCGGATTGGGATTCTCCAATCCGGAAACCCCGAATCCGAATTTCCACATGCCACACTTTGGAATTCGGATTCTAGGTTTGTGTAGAATCTAAGGATTGGTATTTAGGGGTTTTTCACCAATGGCTTCCAACGAATTCCAACCGTTGCAGGGAATGTCCGACATCTATGCCCCGGAGATTTATCTCTGGAGGATGATCGAAGAACGCGCCCGCAAACTCTTTGCCTGCTACGGCTACGAAGAACTGCGCACGCCGTCCCTCGAAAAGCTTTCCGTCTTCAAGCGCTCCATCGGCGACACCACCGATGTGGTGCAGAAGGAGATGTATTCCTTTGAGGATCGCGGCGGCCGCGAGCTTGCACTGCGTCCCGAAGGAACGGCAGGGACGATCCGCCACTTGGCCGGTCGTGGAGAAGAGGGGCAGAATGCCCGCGTCTTCTACATCGCCCCTATGTTCCGCTGCGAGCGGCCGCAAGCCGGTCGCAAGCGCCAGTTCCACCAGGTGGGTGTCGAAGCCACCGGCGAGCCCAACCCATTGGCCGACGCCGAGTGCATCGGACTTCAGCAGCATCTGCTGGAGGAATGGGGACTTACCGGTTCGCGGATCCAGATCAGCACCCGCGGTACGGCATCCGACCGCCAACCGGTGGCCGACGGCCTCCGCAAGGCCCTGCAACCGCACCTTAAGGAACTCTGCGAAGACTGCCAGCGGCGCATCGACGAAAACGTCTTGCGCGTCATCGACTGCAAGAACGAAAGTTGCAGCAAGGTCGTCGACCAGATTCCATCGGCCATTGAATTCATGAGCGACGAGTCGCGCCAATATCTGGACACGGTTATCCAGACCTTGGAAAAAATGGGCATCGCTGTGGAGGTCAATCCCAAGCTCGTCCGCGGTCTCGACTACTATGTGCACACCGTTTGGGAAATCACGCACGGCGCGCTTGGTGCGCAGAACGCGATTGCCGGCGGCGGGCGCTACGAAATCGCCTTGGGCAAGAAGGCCGTGCCCGGAGTCGGTTTTGCGATGGGCATGGAGCGCGTCATCACGTCACTTGAAAACTGTGGCATCACCGCCGAACAGTTTGCACCGCAGGGCGGCCTTTGGCTCGTTTCGCTCGGTGACAACGCGCTGGCCGAAAACATGAAGCTTGCGCGCGAGCTGCGTGGAAAGGGCGTGCGTTGCGGCATGGATTTGGAAGCCAAAAGCATGAAGGCACAGATGCGCCGGGCCAGCCGAGCGGCGGCGGGCAAGGTCATCATCCGTGGCGATGAGGAACTTTCCAAGGGCACGGCCATCGTCAAGGATATGAAGGAAGGTTCGCAGGAAGAACAGAGCCTTGAGGAAGTATTGCGTATTTCGTAGTGCGTATTGCCCGGTTGCGAAAAGCAATACGAAATATGCAGTACGCAGTAGACACACAATTTTGAGGAGAAAAATATGCATCGTTACAGAACACACAATTGCGGCGAACTCAGGGACGGACAAATCGGCCAAACGGTCAAGTTGTCCGGCTGGATCAACAGCGTTCGCGACCACGGCGGGATTCTCTTCATCGACCTGCGCGACCACTACGGCCTGACGCAGATTGTGATCGACCCGGCCCAGCCGTTCTATAAAGGCGTCGAACACTGGCGCGTTGAAAGCACCATTTGCTTTGTGGGAAAAGTCGTGGCCCGCATTCCGGAAGCCGTCAACCCGAAGCTGGCCACTGGAGCAATCGAAGTCGTGGCCGAAGAGATGGAAGTACTCGGCGAATCGCTGGTCATTCCGTTCCAAGTTGCCAAGGACGAAGATTGCAACGAAGCGTTGCGGCTTGAATACCGCTTCCTCGACCTGCGCCGCCAAAGCCTGCACAAGAACATCGTGCTGCGCTCCAAGGTGATTGCCCGCATGCGCGAGTTGATGACCGCCAAGGGTTTCATGGAAATCCAGACGCCGATCCTCACCAGCAGCTCGCCGGAAGGCGCGCGCGACTACCTCGTTCCGAGCCGCATCCATCCCGGCAAGTTCTACGCCCTGCCGCAAGCGCCCCAACAATTCAAGCAGTTGCTGATGACCTCCGGCTTCGACCGCTACTTCCAGATCGCCCCGTGCTTCCGCGACGAAGATGCGCGCGCCGACCGTTCGCCGGGTGAATTCTACCAGCTCGATATGGAAATGGCGTTCGCCACCCAGGACGACGTCTTCGCCGTGAACGAAGAAGTTTTGCATGCCATCTTCTCCGAGTTTTCCGACAAGATGATCGACAACACACCCTTCGTCCGCATCCCGTTCCGCGAAGCGATCGAGAAGTATGGCTCCGACAAGCCCGATCTGCGCAACCCGCTCATCATGCAGGATGCCACCGAGCTGTTCCGCGACTGCGACTTCAAGGCCTTTGCCGGCGTTGTCGCATCCGGCGGCGCGGTGAAAACCATCGCAGCCAAGGGCTGCGCCGGGCAGCCGCGCAAGTTCTTCGACGACATGATCAAGTTTGCCCAGTCCGTCGGCTCCAAGGGACTTGGCTACCTGCGCTGGATCGATGGTGAAGTGCAGAGTCCGATCGCCAAGTTCCTGTCCGCCGAAACCCTGAACCAACTCAAGGAGCTGGGCGGGGTGGGCGATGGCGACGTCATGTTCTTCATTGCCGACCAAAAGAAGGAAGCCACCGAAATCGGCGGAGCCGTCCGTACCGAGCTCGGCAAGCGTCTTGAACTGATCGACGCCAACGTCTTCAAGTTTTGCTGGATCGTCGACTTCCCGATGTACGAACTCGATGACGAAGGCAAGGTGGCGTTCAGCCACAACCCGTTCTCGATGCCGCAAGGTGGGATGGATACCCTGCTGAACAAGGACCCGCTCGATATCCTCGCATTCCAGTACGACATCGTCTGCAACGGCACCGAACTTTCGTCCGGCGCGGTCCGCAACCATAGCCCCGAATTGATGATCAAGGCGTTCGATATCGCCGGCTACGGCAAGTCGGTGGTCGAATCCAAGTTCCCGGCACTCTATCGTGCGTTCCAATATGGCGCGCCGCCGCACGCCGGGATTGCTCCGGGCGTCGACCGCATCATCATGCTGCTGGCTGATCAGCCCAACATCCGCGAAGTCATCGCTTTCCCGATGAACCAGAAGGCACAGGATCTTTTGATGGGCGCGCCGGGCAACGTCGAACCCAATCAGCTCCGCGATCTGCACCTACAGGTCAAGCTGCCGAAAAAGGCTGAGCAGCCAACAGAATCTCCGGCATAGCAAGGCCATGGAAAACACAAACGAGAAATCCTGGCGGTGTTCGGTTTGCGGCTACATCCACTATGGAGAAGCCGCACCGGAAAATTGTCCGATTTGCAATGCCAAGGCCGAGGACTTCAAGGAGATCACAACGGCCGTGAAACCCGCCACGCGCGATGCCGGGCATGACCGTATCGTGATTGTCGGAGCAGGGATTGCCGGGGTGTCGGCGGCGGCGGCTGTTCGGGAACACGCGCCGGATGCCGAAGTGGTTTTGATCTCGAAGGAGAACGAGCTTCCCTACTACCGGCTAAACCTGACCCGCCTGTTGGCAGGTGAAATTTCAGACAAGGATCTTCCGTTGCATCCGGAACATTGGTTCCAGGACCAGCGAATTGATTTTATACTGGGCACGGTGGTCGAGGCGATTGTATTGGCTGAAAAGGCCGTTCGGCTGGAGGGAGGTCGCTTGCTCCCATTCGCGAAACTGATTGTCGCCACCGGGTCGCATCCGTGGATCCCGTCCATTCCCGGCATCGAACTCAAGAATGTTTTTACCATCCGGACGGCGGAGGATGTCCGCTCCGTGTTGCAGGTCGTGAAACCGGGCACTACGGTTGCCTGCCTTGGCGGCGGCATTCTTGGTTTGGAAACCGCCGGTGCACTGGCGCGCCGCGAAGCCAAGGTGACGGTGCTGGAGGCGTTCGACTATCTGATGCCCAAGCAGTTGAATCGGCAAGGCAGCGACGTGCTTCAGCAACATCTGGCGACGTTGAAGATCGATGTGGTGACCTCCGCGATGGTGGATTGCATCATTGGAGATGGTGCCGTTACGGGCGTCCATCTAAAGCGCGGGCAGCTCGTACCCGCCGATGTGGTTATCGTTACCGCTGGCGACCGCGCGAACGCGACGATCTTGCAGGAGGCGGGCCTGACGGTAAAGAAAGGCGTGCTCGTCGATAATTTCCTGCGCACCACCAATCCCGACATCTATGCTGTTGGCGATGTCTGCGAACACGATGGCGTGCTGTATGGCGCATGGTCGCCGGCCATGTACCAGGGCACGATTGCCGGCATGAACGCGGCAGGCGTTCCGACCGAGTTTGGAGGCATCCCCCGGTCGCATCTGCTCAAGGTGCTCGGAAAACCGATGCTCAGCATCGGCGTGGTTACACCGCCCGACGGCAGCTACCGGATGATCGAGGATTTTCCTGCAAATGGATATCGGATGTTCATGTTCCGCGACGGTTGCCTGGTCGGAACGCTATTGCTCGGTAAGTTGACGCTCATGAAGCCCGTCCGCAAAGCCATCCAGGCGCAGCTGAATATGCGGGCGTTCCTGACGGAAACCACCACCGCCGACCAGATCGCCGAACATCTTTCCGCCCTGTAACCCTTCAGTCCGTGCCATGGCATCCTGTCGGCAACAGGGCTGCTGTCAGTGTGACGTGGTTGTAGATGGGGTTGCCGATCCCGTCCTTCACAGGACAAGCCCATCCCTGCCCTGACTTCGGTTTTTCGATCCACCTGATGTGTTGGTCTGGGCCTCAAAGAAAGGCTCAGCTCTGAAACTGCAAGCATACTGGGAGGTTGCTATAAAATTGACATTCCGTTATTTCGTTTCCGTAAAAAAACAGGAGGAGACCATGAAATGGCTAATATGTTGTGTTGTTATCGCAGGACTCGTCAGCGGTGGAACTGTATCTGCTCAAGAATTTTTGAATGTTCATGGGGTAGTGACGATAACTGATCCCGGATCAATGCTTGAGGTTTCTGGCATTGCGGTAGGTTCTGGTGGCTATTATGACTATGGCAATCGCTTGTACGTTAGCAATGGTGGTTATGTGCGTTGTCTAGGATCTACGTATGTTAATGGAACGGTGAGTACAGGAGTGGATTATGGGTGGCTTTACAGTTTTGCGTCAATCACTGGTAACGGATCCTTATTGGACATTGGAGGCGACTTGCAACTTTGGTCTTCTTCTTTGGGGGGGCGGACTCCCGGGACATGGGATCCCTGGGGAGTGCCGTGTTATATGGAGATATCAGCAGGAGCGGAAGTCTCTGTAGTCGGCGATATTTCGATTATAAACAGAAGCACATTAAGGTTGGGTTCAGGGGGGAAGCTTACTGTCGGGTCAGATTTTAATGCCTCAATGAATGGGTTTATTTGGTACTCGGGCAGCACGCTGGCGGTTGAGGGGCAGTTTAGTGGCTTGTCTGTGCTTGGAGCAGGTAAGCGTCTGGAAACTCCAAACGTGCTAGGTGACATGACGGTGCATGGAACACTCGCCCCCGGCAACAGTCCTGCCGACAGCATAGTCGAGGGAGGCTTGACCATCGCTTCGGACGGAACGCTTGAGATGGAGCTGGGTGGATACGATGTTGGAACGGAGTATGACCGCTTAACAGTGGCAGGACTTTCCACCTTAGATGGCACACTGGATCTTGTCTTCCTTGATGGCTTCATGGCGGCATATGGCGACAGCTTCGATCTGTTCAACTGGGATGGCGGTGTAAGTGGTGAATTTGCAAGCATCGGCAGCTCCGCTTTATCAGATGGGTTGTCCTGGGATACTTCTGAACTTTATACCACTGGCACGCTGAGTGTGATTCCCGAACCCGGCACTATGAGCATGATGGGACTAAGTTCGGGTATCCTGTTGTTCACCCGCAACCTCCGTTGCTGCAAGAAGGCCGGATTGTCGCTCATGCCCATCAGAGGCAAGTACGATGACGGCCTTACATTCGATCACCCTGTCCCAGAAGCAACCGACGTGGCCTGCTGGACCACCATCGATCTTGCGGGCCTGAATGCGCCTAGGATATCAGCACTAACACAACACATTGGTTCATGGAAGAAGTCATCGAGCAATCGTTTCTGAGACGCCTTAATCGCATGGGATGGTGCCATGGATGCGATCGAGCAGAAAGCGCTGGCTTGCTTTGACGCCTTGCTGGCGATGATCATGAAATAGCCGAACGATGCCCATCGCGGAACGCTTATGGATCTTTGGATTGTTGAAAGTCCATAGAGGCGCTCCATCGGGAGCCAGTCCGTAGAATGCAGCTCCATCTGCGTCCCGCGTCAGAGAAGGTCGTTGCGGAAATTATAGATGTGGAGGGTCCACGCTGTGTGCCTAGGCGGAGATGCCTCCGCCTAGGCTCCAGTACGATTTCATCATTTATTTAACGCGCTACGACGCGTAGCCGTTGGGGTGGGCTTGGTGCCAGTCCCATGCGCTTTGCACGATGGTTTTTAGATCGGCGAACTTCGGATCCCATCCCAGTATGGTCTTGGCTTTGGTGGCGTCGGCGACGAGCGCGGTGCAGTCGCCGGGACGGCGGGGCTGCATTTCGGCCGGGATCGGGTGGCCGGTGACTTCGCGGCAGACGTCGATGACTTCCTTGACGGTGTAGCCGTCGCCATTGCCGAGGTTGAAGCCGCCGCCGATGCCGGGCTTGAGCGCGAGGATATGCGCCTGGGCGAGATCCTTGATGTGGATGTAGTCGCGCACGCAGGTGCCGTCGCGGGTTTCATAGTCCTCTCCGAAGATGAAGATTTTTGCGCGCTTGCCTTGGGCGACCTGCAGCACGAGCGGGATGAGGTGCGATTCGGGGTTGTGCGCTTCGCCGTAGGTTTCCGTGGCGCCGCAGGCGTTGAAGTAGCGCAGGAAGACGCACTCGATACCGTGGATTTCCTGCCCCCATTTGAAGATGTGTTCGCAGAGGTATTTGGATTCGCCGTAGACGCCTTCCGGTTTTTGCGGGAGCGTTTCGTCCATCGGCATGCGGTCGGGCGTGCCGTAGGTGGCGCAGGTGGAGGAGAAGATCAGTTTCTTGCAGCCGGATGCAACCATGGCGGTCATGAGGTTGAGCGAACCGCTGACGTTGTTTTCAAAAAACGGCATGGGGTCGCGCATGGATTCGCCGACTTCGATATAGGCCGCGAAGTGGATGACGGCGTCCGGGCGTTCAGCGAGCATGGCGCTTTTGATGTCTTCCTTGTAGCGGAGGTCGCCTTGCAGGAATTTAGCGCGCGGGTCGATGGCGGCGCGGTGTCCGCGTTCAAGGTTGTCGAAGCCAACGACATCGTGTCCGGCATCGCAGAGCATCTCAGTGGTGACGCTTCCAATATATCCGGCTCCGCCGGCGACTAGTACTTTCATGGGGGGCTCCTTATTGCGTACTGCGTATTACGTATTGCTGTTCCAGTCTGGGCAATACGGAATACGTAGTACGTTCTATTTCACAATCGTTGCACCCGCGGAGGGTATGATGGTTTCCGCGGTGGGTTCAAGTCCCTTGGCTTTGCAGGTGGCGATAATCTTTTGGCAGATGGCGTCGGCGTCGGCCGCATGGACGAGCGCGACGACGCTGCCGCCCCAGCCGCCGCCGGACAGGCGTGCGCCGAGCGCACCGGCTGCGCGGGCGTCTTCGACGACGGTGTCGAGCTCGTCGCACGAGTTTTCGAAGGCGGTGCGGGAGGTTTCGTGCGAGTCGAAGAGCAGTTGGCCAAACGCGGCAAGCTTGTTTTCCTTCAAGAGTTGGACACTCTGTTCGACGCGGGTGATTTCGCCGATGACGTGCGTGGCGCGTTGCGCGGCTTCGGGGTCGAGCTGATCACGGTGGGCGATGAATTCGTCCCACGAAACGTCGCGCAGCGCCTTGACTGGATGGTCGAGCAGGGCGTCGAGCTGCTTGGCGGCCAGCTCGCAGCTGATCCGGCGCGCGTTGTAGGGCGATTCGGACAGCGCGTGCTTGATGTGCGGGTTGATCATCAGGAAGACGACGTCGTCGGGCAGCTTGACAGGATAGGTTTCCAAGGTCCGGAAGTCGGAGTGGATCAGGCCGTGGTGGATACCGTAGATGCTGGAAAACTGGTCGAGCAGCCCGCAGCTGCAACCGGCAAAGTCGTGTTCCGCCTTCTGGCCGATCTTCGCAATCTCGATTTTGCCGAGTTCCTTGCCGGTATAGTCCAGCACCGCATAGGCCGTGGCGACCTCGAGCGCGGCGGAGCTGGAGAGCCCTGCACCCATCGGAATGGATCCCAGGAAGGTACAGTCGATGCCATCGACCTCGATGCCGTGATCCCGCAGAAAGCGCATCACGCCTTTGACGTAGTTGGCCCACTGGAACTTTTTCTCCAAACGCTCGTCGGTCTTGGGATCGAACGAGGTGGTGGCGGGAATGTCGCCGGCGGTCAGGCGCACGCCAGGCTTGGCGCTGGCGGAGATGCAGAAGCAGTGGCCCATGTTGATGGCGCACGAAAACGTGGTGCCTTCGTTGTAGTCGGTATGGTTGCCCAGCACTTCGATGCGGCCAGGGGCATAGGCGACGGAGGTGGGCTTGGTTCCGTAGGTTTCGGTGTGGATGGCGATGGCTTGCGCAACAACGGTTTCATCATACATGGCTTGGTTTCCTTTCATCGACGTGAGCGCACACCGTACGGATTTTCCGTGATTAAGACCATAGGATAAGCATGCAAAGACATGGACAAATCGAATAACCCATGCTTTATTCATCGCATGTTGGAGTCACTCGACCATACGATAAGCCAGAAGGTTTCGGAGATATTCGACCTGTATACCGAACTGCACGGTACGCGGGTTTCACTTTTTAGTCCGGATGGCCGCCTGCTCTATCCCGACACGGAGAAACTCCCGAATTGCCGCCATTGCAGCATGCTGCGCGAGACGCTGGGGATGGATTCGCTCTGCCGCAAGCTGGATCGCAAGATGATGCAGGTGGCCTTTGAGCAGAAGGGCATGATCTCCTACACCTGCCACGCCGGCATGCGCGAGGCAACGGCTCCGCTGATTGTGGAGCGGGAGTTGGTGGGGTTCGTGATGATCGGGCAATTCCGCAGCCAGACTTCGCCGGCGATCTCGCCGTATGCCGCGCGGTGGCAGTCGGAGCAGGGGAACGGCGAGCTTCAGCGGGAATATGTGCAAACGACCATCTTCCCGGAGGAAAAGATCGAAACCCTGCTTTCCATGTTCCGCCACGTGCTGGAACTGATCATTGGCGGCCAACTGATCCATCACAAGGATTATGATCTGGTGGAGCCGGTCATTGAGCACATGCGCGCCCAGCCCGGCCAAAACCTGACCTTGGAGGACGCGGCGCGCATGGCCGGCCGCAGCCCGTCGACCGTGACGCGCCTATTCAGGAAAACCACGGGGCGCAGTTTCAAGCAGTATCAGGTGTGGTTCCGGCTGGAGCAGGCGTGCCGCCTGCTGGTATCGATGCCTAACCGGCCCATCACCGAAATTGCGCAGGCGGTCGGCTTCGACGATCCGCTCTATTTTTCGCGCATGTTCCGCAAGCATCTGGAGATTTCCCCCAGCGACTACCGCAAGCAGAATCTTCCGAATGGATAGACGCGGCGGGTTCCGCGCGTTGTTGGTTCTCGGTGTTTTTTTGCGTGATGTCCTCGGTGCTCCCATGTAAGTTACGCGCTTCAATTTTTCAGGAGATCCTTTTATGGCAAAGCAGAAGAAGACGGCGATCACCCCGACCCGCGAGGAAAACTATCCGGAATGGTACCAGCAAGTGGTGCGGGCGGCAGAGCTGGCGGAAAACAGCGATGTGCGCGGTTGCATGGTGATCAAGCCATGGGGCTATGCGCTGTGGGAAAACATCCGGACCGCGCTCGATAAGATGTTCAAGGAAACCGGTCACGTAAATGCCTATTTCCCGTTGTTCATCCCCATCAGCTATCTGGAAAAGGAAGCGGCGCATGTCGATGGTTTTGCCAAGGAGTGCGCGGTGGTGACGCATCATCGCCTTGAGCTGGGACCGAATGGAAAGCTGATTCCGGCGGGCGAGCTGGAAGAGCCGCTGATCGTGCGGCCGACCTCGGAAACGATCATCGGAGCAACCTATGCCAAGTGGGTGCAGAGCTACCGCGACCTGCCGATCCTGATCAACCAATGGGCCAACGTGGTGCGCTGGGAAATGCGTACGCGCCTGTTCCTTCGCACCGCCGAGTTCCTGTGGCAGGAAGGGCATACCGCCCATGAAACCGAAGCCGAAGCGTGGGAGGAAACCCGCAAGATGCTCGAAGTCTACAAAACCTTCGCCGAGGAATACATGGCCATGCCGGTGCTGACCGGCGAAAAGACGCCCGGCGAGCGGTTCCCCGGTGCGGTCAGCACCCTGTGCATCGAGGCGATGATGCAGGACCGAAAAGCCTTGCAGGCCGGCACCAGCCACTTCCTCGGACAGAATTTCGCCAAGGCGTCCGGCATCCAATACCAAAGTCGCGAAGGGCAGAACGAATTTGCATGGACCACCTCGTGGGGCGTATCGACCCGTCTGATCGGCGGAATGATCATGACCCACGCCGACGACGACGGCATGATCATGCCGCCCCGTCTGGCACCGTCGCACGTGGTGATTCTTCCGATCATCCGCGACGAGGCGGACCGCGATGCGATCCTGGCCTACTGCAACGAGATTGCGGCCAGCCTTCGTAAAAAACGGTTCCACGAACGCGATGTCGAAGTGGTCGTGGACGCACGCGACATCAACGCCGGTGAAAAGGGCTGGGGCTGGGTGAAGAAGGGCATTCCGATCCGTGCCGAAATCGGCCCGCGCGACATGGCCAACAACTCCGTCTTCATGGCGCGCCGCGACACCGGCGAAAAGAAGGGTATCGACAAGACCGAGTTCGTGGAAAACATTGTACAGACCTTGGAGGAAATCCAACAGGGCTTGCTCCAGCGTGCGCTCGACCACCGGTCGAAAAACACCAAGGAGATCGACTCCTACGACGAGTTTGTCCGGTTCTTCACGCCGGCAAGCAAGGAGCGCCCCGAAGCGCATGGTGGATTTGCCATGAGCCACTGGTGCGACGGCGAGGCCTGCGAAAACAAAATCAACGACGATCTGTCGGTGACGATCCGCACGGTTCCGTTTGATCGCGCCGCAAGCGGGGCGGGGAACTGCATCTGTTGCGGCCAGCCGAGTTCCGGCCGGGTGGTTTTTGCGAAGAGCTATTAGCGTGATGAGTGACGATTGAGGCGTGGCCACGAGGGGAAATCACGGCTCATTCGTCACGTATCATGTCTTTGGCATTGCCCATTTAACCATGGTTCTCTAGATTGCCCGGATTATGCGAATGACCAAATACCTTCAACTCCTGCTTCTGGGTGCCGCCTGCGCAGCCAATACCGCTTGTGTCGGCCCGAAAAGCACTGCACCGTACGTTGTACAAGAAGAGGGCCGCAGTACATGGCGGGTTTTGTTCGACAAGAAAATGCCGGACTCGGCCGGGCAGTGGGACTATGCCCGCGAAACCCAGAACAAGGGGCAGCTGAAAAAGGCGGACCGCCGGATGCTCTATCTGGTTCGCCGCTGGCCCAACAGCAAGGAAGCGCCTTGGGCGCAGCGCGCCCGGGCCGATATGCTCTATGCACGCGGCGACCTGAAGGAAGCCTTCAAGCAATACCAGTATCTGATCGACAACTATTCCGGACGCATGCTCGACTACGACGCGGTGCTGGAGAGCCAATTCAACATTGCGGTCGACATCATGAACCATCGCCGGATGCGCTGGATCTTTGGCGGCTACCGTGCGCCGGAATATGCCGTGGAATATTTCGAGGACGTGATCCGAAACGGTCCGCAGTGGCCGCGCGCCCAGGAAGCCCAATACCTCATCGGGAAATGCTATCAGGAGGCGGAGGAGTTGGAGTTGGCAGTCTCGGCCTATGGAACCCTGGGCTACCGCTATCCGGACAGCTCCTTTGCGCAAGAGGCGGCGTGGCAGCAGATCCAGTGTCTTGATCTGCTTCGCAAGGAATATCCCAACAGCCTTGAAAACCTCGACCGCACCCTGACGGCCACCACCGTGTTCCTGACGACCTTCCCCAAATCCGAGCACCGCGATGCCATCATTCTATTGCGCAACCAGCTCTATGAAGTGAAGGCCCAGAAGGCATTCGACGAGGCGGCGTTCTATGCCAAGGTTCCCAAAAAACCAACGGCGGCCATCATCTACTACGAAGGCATGATCGCGGAATATCCCAAGAGCAAGCTAGTGCCGCTCGCGCAGAAACGGATTACCGAACTCAAGCGCTTGATGGCGCTGACCGCCGGCATGCCAGCCCCGGCTGAACCGGCCACGCAGTCGTCAATCCCCGCAGAGGAACCGGACAATGGGCGGGAATAGGTTTGTTCCATGGCTGGTGCTGTGCCTCGGCCTGCTGTCGTCTGCCCGGGCAGGCGAACTGGACCTGCCAAAGGAGATTCCCGACGAGCCGTTCGATATCCGTGCGGCACGGATGGAATACACAAACGACACCATCATCGCCAGCGGCGGGGTGACCGGCCGGTTCGAAAACGTCACGATCCTTGCCGACAAGGTGACCGGAAATCCCGAAACCGGCGATCTCCATGCCGAAGGCGATATCCAGTTCGAGCGCGGCAACGTGCTGTGGCAGGGCAGCGAACTCGACTACAACTTCATCACCCAGGAAGGGTTGTTCGGTCCTTCTGCACTCTATTTCGATCCGGCCTTCATGAGCGTCGACCATGTTGAGCGGGTCTCTACAAACGAATACCTGCTGCGGGGCGCCACCTTCACCACCTGCCCGCAAACCCATCCGCATATCAGCGCCCACGCGAACGAAGCCCGGTTGATCGACGAAAAATACCTCAAGGCCAAGGGCGTTACGTTCTATGTGGGCAAGGTGCCTGTGTTCTATGTCCCATACTGGCGGCATACGTTGAACAAGGGCGTCTTCAGGTTCCGGCTTGGCTATGGCAGCGAATGGGGGCCCTATGTGCTGACCACCACCACGTTGCCCATCACGGAACAGATCGATTCGCTAACCGATGTCAACCTGTATGGAAACCGAGGCGTCGGTTTGGGGCAGGGATTTGCATGGGACTATCCCCAGGCCGTCGGCGGGCTTTCCGCCTTCTACCTGAACGACCAGGATCCCTATTCCAAATTCGATTCCCCGACCGATCGACAGCAGATCGACGCCGACCGCTACCGTTTGAAGCTGGAGCACCTGCAGAACTTTTCCGATACCCACTATGTGAACACCAAGTGGAACTACCTCAGCGATCCCTATGTCCTCGAAGAGTTCTTCAAGAAGGAGTATCGCGACAGCCCCCAACCCGAAAACTACGGTTCGTGGGTCTACGGCAACAGCTATGTTGGATCCGAGGCGTTCGTCTCCACCCGCCTGAATGATTTCTACGACAACATCAACCGTACAGAATATTCGGCCGATCTCTATCGTACCCGTCTCGGCGATTCCCCCTTCTATCTGTCCAGCGAAAACTCCATCGCCCATCTGGAGCAGGTCTATGCCGCAACCAATCCTCTTCCAAGCTACAGCACCGTGCGTCTCGATTCCGCCAACACGGTCTATATGCCGCAGCGCTTCGGGTTCCTGAGCCTCGTGCCGCGCGCGGGCTACCGCGCCACCTACTATTCCGAAACCGCCGCCGTCAACGGCAACGACGAAGAAATACGCCAGATTCCCGGCGCGGGTCTCGAAGCCTCGTTCCAGGCCAACAAGATCCTATCGGATACAGAACGCTGGTACGGGAAAGGCCTGCGCCACAAGATCGAGCCCTATGCCGACTACATCTACGAAAACAGCTCGATCGCAACCAACCGCCTCTACCAGTTCGACGATGTCGACAAGCTGGCCGATGAAAACAAGGTGCAGCTTGGTCTGCGAAACGTCCTGCAAACCAAGCGCGACAATCGTCTGGCGCGTTTTATCGATTTGGATCTCTACACGTTCTATCTCATCGAACAGAACGGGGAGCAGGAGGATTTCGACTCGCTCTTTATCAACGCCCGCATGCCGCTCACCAAGCGGACGATGGTCGATATGGAAGGGGAATACGACTGGTATGCCGGAACAATGCCCTACTTCGACACGCGTATCTCCTACGACCGCGACGACATCATCTTCTCGCTCGAACATCTCTACCAGGATGCAGCCCGCTCGCTCTGGACCCCGCGCATCGATCTATTTCCAAAGGGCAACGTGTCGATCGAGAGCTATGCCCGCTACGACGACAAGAGCAACGACCTGCAGGAAGTCGCGCTGATCGGCTACCGAAACTGGTGCTGCATGCGCTACGGCCTCGGCTACCACTACTACGACGGCGGCGAACAGAGCATCATGTTCTCCATCGGCCTCTCCGCCTTCCCCGAAGCCCGCATCGCCAGCGGACTTTAGGGTGGAAACGATGTAGCCGGGGGTGTCGACCCCGGATCCAGAGGAGAGGGCTTTTATCTTCCACAGAACGGGATCGCCGATCCCATCTACAAACCCCAACTACTGCTTGATGAGTTGGAGGAATTCGTTGCGGGTTGATGACTCGCGCCGGAAGCTTCCGAGCATGGCGGAGGTGACCATGCAGGAGTTTTGCTTTTCAACGCCGCGCATCATCATGCAGAGGTGCTGTGCTTCGATCACGACGCCCACGCCTTCGGGCGCGATGGTGTTCATGATGGAGTTGGCCACTTCGTTGGTGAGGCGTTCCTGGATCTGGAGGCGGCGCGCGAACAGATCAACGATGCGTGCAAGCTTGCTGACGCCTAGTACCTTGCCTTCGGGGATGTAGCCGATGTGGCACTTGCCGAAGAAGGGCAGCATGTGGTGCTCGCACAGGCTGTAGAGCTCGATGTCCTTGACGATGATCATGTGGTTGTCTTCGACGGTGAAAACGGCATCGTTGACGACATCCTCGAGTTTCTGGTGGTAGCCGCGGGTCAGGAATTCCATCGCCTTGGCGGCGCGTTCGGGGGTGTCGAGCAAGCCTTCGCGCTCGGGGTCTTCGCCGATGTCGGACAGCAGTTTCTTGTATAGATCCTTCATGAAGTTCTCCGTGTTTGCGTACTGCGTTTTGTTAACGGGCAAACCTTCGGGATTCTGGTTTCAATACGCAATACGTAATAAGCAATAATTTAAATGCTGCATCGGGATGTTGCCGCGTGGCGGAGATCGGTCGGCAGGTCGAAGTGGTGGAACATGAAGGCGGCGGCGATAGCGTCGAGGTTGGCGGTTTGCTTGGTTGAAATGCTGGTGTTGATCGCGGTCTGCGGGTGCGCGGCATTCTGCCAGGTGCGCAGGATGGCGAGCACGTCGGGCG
>JAIPJC010000025.1 GCA_021734345.1 Kiritimatiellales bacterium
CACCGGCACGGTGGTGCCCAACGAAGAGGTGATGCTGCGCGCCCGGGTGGGCGGGGAGGTCGTTTCGACCGCGCCGGAATTTCTCGAAGGCGGCCTGTTCAAAAAGGGAGACCCCATCCTCGAAATCGATCCGGCCGACTACAAACTGGCGCTGGCCGCAGCGGCTTCGGCGCTTGAAACGGCACGCTTCAACTACAAGCTCGAACTCGGGCGGCAGGATGTCGCCAAGCGCGAGTGGGCGTTGTTGAAGACCGACGACGCGACGGAGATGGAACGCGAGCTCGCCCTGCGTATCCCTCATCTGGCCGCCAGCAAGGCCGCGCTCGAAGCGGCGGAAGCCACAGTGGAGAAAACCCGGCTCGACCTCGCGCGCACGGACATCCGAGCGCCGTTCAACGCCGTGGTGCTCGGCGCCAATGTGAACGAAGGTTCGCAGGCTTCCCAGCAGGATGTCTTGGCGCACCTGGCCGGCACCGATGCCTACTGGGTCATCGTCTCCATTCCGGTCGACCGCCTCGGCTGGGTGGCGATTCCCGGCAGCAAGGCCAAGCTGGTTTCCACCAGCGACGCGGTCCGCGAGGGCCGGGTGATCAAATTGTTCGGCGATCTCGAAGAAAAAGGCCGCATGGCGCGCCTGCTGGTGGAGGTGGAAGATCCGCTGTGCCTCAAGCCGGAAAACAAGGGCGGCAAGCCGCTGCTGCTCGGGGAATATGTCCGCGTGGAAATCGATGGCCGCACGCTGCGGAATGTCTACAGCATTCCGCGCAAGGCGCTGCATGGAAACACGCAAATCTGGATCGCGACGCCGGACAACACATTGGACATCCGCGAAGTGGATGTACTCTGGCGCGATGCCCAGCAAGTGCTTATCCACGACGGTCTCTCCGCCGATGAACAATTGATCGTCTCCGACCTGACCGCCCCCATCCAAGGCATGGATGTGAATACCGGAACGACCCCTTCGAACAAGGAATAGCCGCATGAAACCCGATAGACAGACCCATGGGCCGATCGCCTGGATGGCGAAGAATTCCGTTGCGGCCAACATCCTGATGCTGGTGCTGCTCGGCGGCGGTTTTTTTGCGGCCACCAAGGTCAAGCAGGAGTTCCTGCCCGAAGCCCAGCTCGACGAAGTGTCCGTCAGCGTGCCCTACCCCGGCGCGAGTCCGGAAGAGGTGGAACAAGGCATCCTGCTGGTCGTCGAGGAAGCCGTGCGCGGCATCGACGGCGTGAAGCGGGTGATCTCGACCGCCAACGAAGGCAACGGCACCGTACGGATCGAGGTGCTGCCAAACTACGATGTCAACCGCGTGGCGGACGATGTCCGCAACGAGGTGGACCGGATACGCACCTTCCCGCTGGATGCCGAAAAACCGATCATCAGCGCAGCGAAGCTTAAACGGGCGGTGATGGATGTGATCGTTGCCGCGGATGTTTCGGAAAACGTGTTGCGCGAGCTGACGGAACGCACTCGCGACCAGTTGCTGCAATCCGGCGGCGTCACGCAACTCGAACTTTCCAACGTCCGGAACTTCGAGATCGCCATCGAGATTCCACAGGACAAGCTGCGCGAACTCAACCTGACGTTGCAGGATGTCTCCGACATCCTGGCCCGCAGCTCAGTGGAGCTGCCCGGCGGCGGCATGAAAACGACCGGAGGGGAAATCCTGATGCGCGTACGAGACCGCCGCGACCTCGGGCGCGAATTTGCCAAGGTTCCGATCATTACGACCGCCGACGGCTCCAAACTCCTGCTCGAAAACATTGCGCAGATCCACGACAGCTTCGACGAGTCCGACAAGTATTCCTTCTTCAACGGCAAACCCGCCATGAGCATCACCGTCTACCGGGTCGGCAAGGAAACGCCGTTGACCGTCGAGACCGCCGTGCTCAAGACCCTCGACGAACTGCGCGCCAGCATGCCGGACGGCCTCGAGTTCACTATCTGGGACAACCGCGCCGACTACTTCCGCGGGCGCATGAACCTGCTGCTCAAGAACGGAACGATGGGTTTGGTGCTGGTGTTCATCCTGCTCGGCCTGTTCCTTGAAATGCGGCTGGCCTTCTGGGTGATGCTCGGCATCCCGATCTCGTTCCTCGGCACGTTTTTATTCATGAGCGGCATGGACGTCAGCTTGAACATGATCTCCATGTTCGCGTTCCTGATCGCGCTCGGCATCGTGGTCGACGACGCCATCGTGGTGGGCGAAAACATCTACCACTACCACCAAAGCGGACTGCCTTTCCTGCAGGCGGCCATCAAAGGCACCAAGGATATCGCCGTACCCGTGACCTTCAGCATTCTCACGAACATCGTGGCCTTCCTACCGCTCTACTTCGTGCCCGGCACCATGGGCAAGTTTTTCCGGGTCATCCCGCTGGTGGTCTGCTCCACCTTCATGATCTCGCTGGTGGAGGCGGTTTTCATTCTGCCCGCCCACCTCGCCCACCAGAAGGACTTGAAGAATCCGCACATCATCCACCGCTGGCAGCAAAAGTTCAGCATCAAGTTCCTCCATTTCGTCCGCGACATCTACGGCCCGTTCCTCGACCGCACCCTGCGCATGCGCTACATCACCTTCAGCATCGGCCTCGTGGTTCTAATCCTGACCATCGGCTACGTGAAGAGCGGGCGCATGGGCTGGGAGTTTTTCCCCAGCGTGGAGTCCGACCTCGCATTGTGTAGCTACACCCTCCCCTATGGCGCACCCGTCGAAAAGACACTTGAAGTCCACGACCGCGTCATCGCGGCCGGCAACAAAGTCATTGCCGAAATCGAAAAGGAATCCGGCAAGAAGCTCATCAAGGGTGTCCTTTCCGAAATCGGCAACGGCGGCCGAAACGGACCCAGTGGCGGGCACGTCGCGCAGATCACCTACGAGCTGATCGATCCCGACACCCGCCCCGTTTCAACCAAGCAATTCATCGAGCGCTGGCGCAAGGCGACCGGCCCGATCAGCGGACTGAAGAATATCCGTTTCCGCGACGACAGCGGCGGCCCAGGCGGAGGCTCCAACGCACTGACCGTCGATCTCTCCCACCGCAGCATGGCCGTCCTCGAACAGGCCAGTAAAGAGCTGGCGGAAGCCCTACGCATCTATCCCATGGTGCAGGACATCGACGATGGCTTCACGCCCGGCAAGCCGCAGATCGACTTCTCGATCCTTCCCGAAGGCCGCAGCCTCGGCCTCACCTCCCGCGACGTCGCCCGGCAGGTGCGCAACTCCTACTATGGCGCGGAATCAATCCGCCAGCAGCGCGGCCGCAACGAAATCAAGGTCATGGTCCGCCTGCCCAAGGCGGAGCGCGACACCGAGTTCAGCCTAGAGGAAATGATCGTTCGCACGCCTGCCGGCACCGAGGTTCCGCTGCGCGAAGTGGTCGAGGTCAAGCGCGGACGCGCCTACACCTCCATCACCCGCCGCGATGGCCGCCGCGTCGTCACCGTCTCGGCCGACGTCACCCCGCGCGACCAGACGGAGCAGATCCTGACCGCCATGAAGGCCGACATCCTTCCGTCGCTGATGAAAAAGTACAACGGGCTCTCCTACTCCTTCGAAGGGCGACAGGCCGACCAGCGTGAAAGCGTTGGAGGACTCGTCATCGGCCTCTATGCCGCGCTGCTGCTCATCTATGTCCTGCTCGCCATCCCGTTCAAGAGCTATTGGCAACCGCTGATCATCATGGTCAGCATCCCCTTCGGCATTGTCGGCGCCATCATCGGGCACGTGATCCTGGGCTACAGCCTCAGCTTGATGAGCCTCTTCGGAGTCGTCGCACTCTCCGGCGTGGTGGTGAACGACTCGCTGGTGCTGATCGACTATGCCAACCAGAAGCGGCGCGAAGGCGCGAACTTGCACGACGCCATGGTTTCGGCCGGCATCCAGCGCTTCCGCCCAATCATCCTCACTACGCTCACCACCTTCGGCGGGCTGACCCCGATGATCCTCGAAACCTCGCGCCAAGCCAAGTTCCTGATCCCGATGGCGATCTCGCTCGGCTTCGGCATCCTGTTTGCCACCGGCATCACGCTCGTGCTCATCCCCTCGCTCACCCTGATCCTTGAAGATATCGGGAAACTTTTCAAAGGGGAAAAGTGAGTCGTGACGATTGAGACGTGAGTAAAGAAACCACGGCTCACGCCTCACTCATCACGCATAACGACATGACTACACTTCTCAAAGGGAATGTTCCAGCACACCTTGTCCGTCTCACACTGCCAAGCATCGGCGGCATGTTCGCCATCATGGTGTTCAACCTGACCGATACGTTTTTCGTATCGCGGCTGGGCACCGACCAACTTGCGGCGATGGGCTTCACCTTCGCAGTCGTGATGACCGTCGGGGCGCTTTCGATCGGATTTTCGACGGGAGCGTCGTCGATTATTTCACGTGCGCTCGGCGCGGGCGACCGGGCGCTGGCGCGGCGCACGGTCACGGACGGATTGTTCCTCACCATCGTTGGAACCGTGCTCGTAAGCATCCTTGGCTACCACACCATCGTCCCGCTGTTCACGCTGCTTGGCGCATCCGGGCGGGTGCTGGATCTGGTACGCGAATACATGCAGGTCTGGTACATCGGCGCGGCTTTCGCCATAATGCCGCCGGTATGCGACAGCTGCCTGCGCGCCGATGGCGACATGGTGCGGCCGCTTATGGTGATGTGCACCTGCGCCTCGATGAACATCATCCTCGACCCGCTCCTGATTTTTGGATGGGGTCCCGTTCCAGCCCTTGGGATGAAGGGCGCAGCCATCGCCACGATCATTTCGCGCAGCTTCGGCATGGCGGCCTCGCTCGGCTTCCTGCATTTCCGCGCCGGATTGATCGACTGGCACATGCCGTACTTCCGCGAAATGCTGCATTCATGGAGCGAGATCATCAAACTCGGGGTTCCCGCCGCGCTCACGCAGGTGCTCAACCCGGTTGCGCAAGGCTTCTACATCCGCCTCGCCGCAGGCGTCGGCGGCGTGCAGGCCGTGGCGGCCATGGCCACCGGCACGCGCATCGAAGCATTCCTGTTCATCATCGCCATCGCCTACGGCATCGCCATCGTTCCGTTTGTTGGCCAGAACTATGGAGCCCAGGCACTGCACCGCGTACAGGAGGCCCGGCGCATCAGCACGCGCCTCGCAGTCATCTATCCCGCCCTCACCTTCCTCCTGCTCATTCCGGCGGCGCGGTTCGTTTCCGGCTGGTTCAGCGACGATCCCCTGGTCATCAAGCTAAGCGTCGTGTACCTGCTCGTCGCGACGCTCGGCCATGCCGGGATCTACCTCTCGAACTGGATGAGCCAGCTGCTCAACGTGATCGGGAAGCCGCGGCCCGTCATGGCCATCAACCTCGGACGCGTCTTCCTCTTCGTCATGCCGCTCTGCCTGCTCGGCAGCCACCTGTTCGGATTCATCGGCCTCGTCGCCGGCCTCGCGCTCGGCAACCTGCTCGCCGGCATCCAAGCTTATCTTATCGCCCGCACCCGAATGGGCTGATAGGGTTCGGGATTGGAATACGAGAGGAAAAAACAATGTATCTGCTGGAAATCGATCCGACGCACAACCGCCTCCACATCACATTGGCGGGAGCGTTCAACGAGTCCGACGCCAAAGCCCTGCACGAAGAATTAAAAGGGAACATTGCGGGATTGGCGACGGATTTCCACGTGCTGTGCGATTTGACCCCCTTGGAGGAATTCGACAAGGCGGCGCGACCGCACTACCGGGCCGTCATGGAGTTGTGCAGCCATGCCGGAGCCCGCAAGATCGTCCGGATCATTCCCGATCCGATGAATAATTTCGGCATCACCATCATGTCGAACATCCATTACGACAGCCAGATTCCGGTGATCAACTGCAAGACGCTGAAAGAAGCCTTGAAGCATCTCTAACCTGCGGGTGCTCCATGCGTTTCCTCGGCTTCATGGCCGCCACTGTCAATGGAGTGATCCGGCGAACATCTCCATGAAGCCGTGCGCGATGAACTCCACACCGATGGCCGCAAGAACCAACCCCATGATCCGCGTCACGACATTCATGCCGGTCCGCCCCAGAAGTTTCGCAATGAAGGGGGCCGAGGTCAGGCAGAGCCAGATGCACAGCGTCACGACGATGATTCCACCGGCGAGCAGCAGGAAGTGCGTCATCGATGAACCCTGATGGGCATAGACGATCACGGTGCTCATGGCGCCTGGCCCCGCCAGCAGCGGGGTGCACAGCGGCACGATCGCGATGGAGGCCTTGTCCGTTGCATCCTCAGCCTCTTCCTCCGTCTGCTTGACCCGGCTGACTTTGGCGTGGACCATGGAAATGGCCATCAGCAGGATGATGATGCCGCCGCCGGCCTTGAACGAAGAGACGGTGATTCCGAAAAACTTGAGCAGTGGATCCCCGGCAAGGAGAATCAGGATCATCACGGACGCAAAGGCCAGACTGGTCCGGCGCGCGGTGCTATGCCGCTCCTGCTTGGAGTACCCGGCGGTCAGCGTGATGAAAACCGGAATGACCCCGAACGGATTCGTGACCGAAAACACCGCCGCGAGGAATTTTAGATAGTCCGTCCACTCGTTCATCCAGAAGTCCTTCGAGATTGATGTCTGGCCAGTGTACACCTAACCCGGAACCGCAAAAGGAGATTTTTCGAAGACCCTTGCGGTGCATCCACAGGCTCTAGGCCCCTGGAACCGGGGGCGGCGGAGGTGGTGGTGGCGGATCCCCTCCGGGACCGATTGGCTGCTCCATAATTTTTACTACACGGAAATAGCACTTCGATGCACTTGCATCAACGGTCTTGATGGTTGACGAAGCATTCGCCACAAAGACTGTTTCCAGATCAACCCAGTCGCCCGATACGAGACTAGGACGGCACTGCATCTGGTAGGAGTCGCCGGGCGTCGTTTGAATGGTCAGTTCAATGCTTCCCGCTTGGGGATCCACCTTGGTTATTTTTCCCGAGGCAACGGCCTCGCCCGCACCTATTAAACAAAGCGCCAACGCGGCGCTAAACGTGTATCTTTTCATACCTAACACCCACTCCAAAAAAAGCTGAATAGAAGCAGATTGCCCCTCGCCTATCAATCTCGCAACCCGTTCTATCGCAACTACTAGGCCAACACATTCTTCTGGATATGCAAAATTCTTTTGAGGTTGGATCATCCGTTTTCGAGTATAGGCAACACTCGATTTCCCCAAGACGGAAAAAGCCTAGGGAATAGGCTTGAAACCAGACCTTCGCAACACCGTCCGATGCATCGGCCGACCGGATAATTTTTCGACTGCACTCGACCGGAAGCGTGTTCTTTAGACGCAATCTAAACCGGCTGGCTGGATCCACGGTGCCGGGTCTGTACAATTGCGAAAGAGGGCTCGAAAAACGGAACAGGGACTCTTCCCCTTTCCATCGTCGGCTCCCCCGTCGGGAAAAGGAGGGGGGATCCAATCGCCGGAAGATTTCTTCCCTTTTGTTCCAAGGTCTGGAAGACTGCGCTGCATTAAACTTTCAAGGATTGGAAATACATTATGGCCAAAGAAACGAAAAAAAAGGGATACTCGTTTGGCACCTTCAAGGGTGTCTATACGCCGAGCGTGCTCACCATCTTCGGCGTGGTCATGTATTTGCGCTTTGGCTGGGTGCTCGGCAACGTCGGCCTGCCGTCCACGCTGCTGATTGTGACGATCGCCACGTCGATCACGTTTTTCACGGGGCTGTCGATCTCGGCGATGGCCACCAACATGAAGGTCGGCACCGGCGGCGCATACTACATCATCTCCCGCTCGCTCGGCCTCGAGGCCGGGGTGGCGATCGGCCTGCCGTTGTTTTTTGCCCGGGCGTTCGGCGTGGCGTTCTATATTGCCGGTTTTTCCGAAGCCCTGCTGGCGGTCGTGAATCCCCTGCCGATGCTGGATCCGGCCATTACAGCCAAGATAATCTCGGCCAGCACGCTGGTCGGATTAACGGCACTCGCCTACATTTCCGCCGATTTGGCTTTAAAGGCTCAGTTTATCATTTTCGCAGCCATCGGCGCATCGTTGGTTTCCCTTTTTCTAGGCAACCCGGGAGCCGAACTGCTTATGATCGAACCCGGAACACTCGTTCCCATGAAGCTCGGGTTTTGGGCCGTCTTCGCGGTGTTCTTTCCTGCCGTGACGGGAATCGAGGCTGGCCTCGGGCTCTCCGGCGACTTGAAGAATCCGGCGAAGTCGCTCCCGCTCGGCACGCTGGCTGCGGTGGCGACGGGCTACATCGTCTACATGGCGCTACCGGCCTACATCGCATCGAAAGTCCACAGCTCCGATATTCTTCTTACAGATCTCAACATTATGACGTCAATCGCACGCTGGGGCTCGCTGATCGTGGTCGGCGTATTTGCGGCATCGCTATCCAGCGCACTCGGCTCGCTGCTCGGCGCGCCGCGCATGCTGCAGGCGCTGGCCAACGACCGGGTCCTCCCGCGCTTCATCGGCCGTGGCTATGGCAAGGACAAGGCCGATCCACGCATCGCCACCGCCATCTCGTTCGCCGTCGCACTGGCTGCGGTGCTGCTGGGCGACCTTAACATGATCGCCCCGATCCTCTCGATGTTCTTCCTGCTTTCCTATGGACTGCTCAACCTGTCCGCCGGGCTGGAGGGCCTGATCGAGAGCCCGTCGTGGCGTCCCAAGTTCAAGGTCCACTATGGCATCTCGCTGCTCGGTGCCGCCGCCTGCTTTACCGTCATGCTGATGATCGATGCCGGTGCGACGCTGATCGCAATCTTCGTGACCTCGCTGGTCTACTATCTCGTCAAGCGGCGGCAACTGAACGCGCACTGGGGCGATATGCGCTACGGCATCCTGACCCTGCTGGTGCGCTTCGCGATCCAGCGCCTGAGCAGGCTGAAGCCGGACGAACGCACCTGGCAACCCAATATCCTCGCGCTGAGCGGCTCGCCCCAGTCGCGCTGGCACCTGGTTGAAATGGCCTACTCGCTCGCGCAGCACGGCAGCGCCTTGACCGTCGCGAGCATCCTGCCGGTCGAAGAGTGGTCGGCCGAAAAAGTCAAAAGCACGGAAGCGACGATGCGCGAATACCTGAATAAACGCGAAGTCGATGCCATGGTGAAAATCTTCCCCTGCCCCGACATGCTCACCGGCGCGAAGGCGCTGGTGCGCGCCTACGGATACGGCCCGCTGACGCCGAACACCATCCTGATGGGCGACACCGAAAACAAATCCGACTTCAACGACTTTTCCGAACTCATCCAACTAGTCTACCGGACCAACCGCAACCTGATCCTGCTGCGCGAAAGCCTCCTGGACGGGAGCGAGGAATCTGAAACCATCGACGTCTGGTGGGGCGGTAATCCGGACAATATCGGCCTGATCCTGACGCTGGCCTGCCAGATCCAGAAGAGCCCGGTATGGAAGGAATCGAAGCTGGTCATAAAAACCATCGCCGCAACCGAAGAGGAACGCGAAGCCACCCAAACGCGGCTCGAAACTTTCATCGAAGAACAACGCATACCGGCCACAGCCGAAGTGCTCATCAAAGACGGCTCTGGTTTCTTCGACATCATCCACGCTTCGTCCGCCGGAGCCGGACTGGTCTTCATGGGCATGCGCCCGCCAAAAGACGACGAATCGGTTGAAGACTATGGCCACTACTACGGCTCCCTGATGGAATCGACCAAGGACATGCCACCGCTGGCGCTGGTGCTCGCCGCCGAAAACATCGAATTCCGGCGGGTGATCGGGATCTCGCAGATGAACTAGGCGTCCGGCGATCCGAGGGCCGTCAGGATCAGTTTCTTCAGGTTGCGGTAGGCGGACTCAAGATCGTCGTTGACGAGCTGGTAGGTATATTCGCCCGCATGCGCCATTTCCTCGGCGGCATTTTTCAACCGCGTGGCGATCACGGATTCCTCGTCCGTTCCGCGCCCGCGCAACCGTTTTTCCAGTTCTTCCATCGAAGGCGGCGAAATGAAGATGTCGGTGAACCCGCAGCGGATCGGGTGGCGCGGATCGAAGCGTGCCAGCGACTGGCGGAGCTGTTCAACGCCCTGCACGTCGATATCGAGCAGGACATGGTTGCCCTCCTCCATCGCAAAAAGAACGGTGTCTTCGAGTGTGCCGTAGAAGTTGCCATGCACCTTGGCGTGTTCGAGGAACTCGCCGTTCTTGATGCGCTCCTTGAACTCCTTTTTCGAAAGGAAATAGTAGTCGACGCCATCCTTCTCGCTGCCGCGCGGATCACGGGTGGTGCAGGAAACGGAGTAGACGATCTGCGGGAACTCGGAAACCAGCCGGTTGCACAGCGTGCTCTTGCCGGCCCCGGACGGCGCCGACACGACAATCATCAACGGACGCGTGGCCCGCGGCATGACCGGATCCCGTTCAATCAATTCGTTCTTGTGCATCTCTTCCACGCTGCTGTCCTCCTGCATCCAGTCTATTCGATGTTCTGAACCTGCTCGCGGATGCGTTCCAGTTCGGTCTTGAATTCCACCACCTGCCGGGTGATTTCCACCTCGTTGGCCTTGGATCCGACGGTATTGATTTCGCGGAATAGTTCCTGGCACAGGAAGTCGAGCGTACGGCCGACCGGCTCGGCCGAGCGCAGCAGCGCGCGCACCTGATCGAGATGGCTCGCCAACCGGGTCAGCTCCTCGCTGATGTCGCACCGGTCGGCAAAAAGGGCAATCTCCTTCACGATGCGCTCGTCGGCAGCCAGATCGGCCAGCCCGGCCTCTTCCAGCCGCTGGAAAAGTTTCTCGCGATAGACGGCCACCCCGGTCGATGCGTACTGCCGGATGGTTTTCATCATGCCTTCAAGCAAAGCCAGGCGGTTGCGCAAATCCTTGTCGAGCGCCTTGCCCTCGGCCATGCGCATTTTTTCGAGGCCGCGCAACGCCTTGGCCATGGCCTGATCGAGCACGTCCGCCACATGGTTGGCATCAAGGTTTTCCTGTTCGATGGATACCAGCCCCGGCAGCCGCGCCAGCGTTTCGGCACCGAGGTCGTCGGCCAACCCCAGTTTCTTCGCCACCTTGCGGATACCCTCGATATATTGCGCCGCAAGTTTGCCGTCGACCTTCACCGTCCCGGAGGAACCATCCGCCGCCTCGACGCGGACGATGCCCGACACGCGTCCGCGCGAAAACACGGCCCGCACCTGCGCCTGCATCCGGGCATCGAGCGTGGCAAGATTGCGGGGGAGCGAAATGTTCACATCGAGCTGCTTGCGATTGACGGAACTGATCTCCACCGCAACGCGGATCCCATTGGCCGAGGCCGTGCCTTCGCCAAATCCTGTCATGCTTTTGAGGCCCATAGTTCTCCTTGAAACTTGTAAACCACGGCAGAATTTAGGATTTTGGAAACCATGTCACGCATTTTGATCAACGACGGGGCCGCCCTCGTGGCGAAAGTGATCTTCGCGGAAAGCACCCCCGCGCGGATGCGCGCCCTGCTCGGCCGGGCTGCGCTTCCAACCGGAACCGGCATGCTGATCCGCCCCTGCCGCAGCATCCACATGTGGTTCATGCGCTTTCCGATCGACGCCGCGTTTCTCGACCGGGAGCTGCGGGTGCTGAAAGTATCGCGGAACCTGCGCCCGTGGCAGCTGGCCTTCGCGCCGCGCGGCACCCGGTGCGTGCTGGAAACCGCAACGGGAGTATTGGCCGTGGTGGACGTTGGCGACCGGCTGACCGTGGTTCCGTAGCACGGGCTTGCCGCTCTACCAAAACGGGCAGGATGCCCGTTCTACGTATCCTGCTATTGCGGAACCACCAGCTTGCTTTGCTCGATCATGCGGCGGGCTTCGCGGTTGCTTTCGTCGTCGAGCGAGATGGGCTGGACGTCGCGGATATCGCGAACCTTGGCGGTATTGAAGACGCCGGGATAGCGCTCGTAGTAGATGTCGCCGTTCGGCAGCCTGTACTCGATGCGGCACAGAATGACCTCGGCATCGGTCGTGATCTTGGTGTCGTACACAAAGATGCGCTTCAGCACTTCATGGCGCACAATCACCTGGTCTATATCAGCACGCACTTTAATGGTTTCGGAAACAAACCCATCACGGACAAGCTGGATGTTGTGGTCAAACCCCGCCTTGAGCGGAATACGCACGGGCTGGGAAATCGAATCGGATCCGTCTTTGGATTGAGTTGTGGCAAATTGAGAGCCATCCACGAAGATATGGACAAGGGCCGGCTCCGTCTCAAGAACCAATATCCCACTGTTCTTCACCAAACTAAACTCAATGGCATGGTTAAGGCCGGGGGTAAGCAATACCTTTCTAGTTTGGCTTTCATACCCATCCAATACGGCGGTAAATTCGTGCATGTCCTCGAAAAGATCGCCGATATCGATCGGCGTCGTTCCACGCACTTCGCCATCGACACGAATTTCCGCACCGGGAGGAGCACTGTTCACGGCCACTTTTGGCGCATGCCTAACATCTACCCGTACAGGTTTTCGATCAGGCAGGTTCACCGTCACCAGTCGCGGCGGGAGACCCGCCTGCCGGATTTCGATCTGGTATTCCCCCAATGGAAGATCGGTGAGCAGGGCCGGGGTAGTTCCCCTGATTTCTCCTTTCACCACTACGGCGGATCCGCGCGGATTGGAATCGACCAGCAACAGTCCCATCGACTGTTCAAGTTGCAATTCCACGTCGACATCCTGTCCTTCCAGCAAGCCAACTTCCCGATATCCCCGTTCGTAGCCCTCTTTTCGAAGCTCTACCACATATGTGCCTGGAGCCAACCCCGAAATTCTTGCGGGAGTTTGCCCTTGGGGCGTTCCGTTCAACAAGACCTGCGCCCCTTCGGGAACGGATGCGATGGCCATGCTTCCTTTGCTGTTTTTCGCGGCTACATCGCAGGCGGACCACAACAGCACAAGCAACAGCAACCCATTCAACAATGGCCTGACCGGATTTTTGCAGGGGGCTTTTTTAATTGCCGATCTCATCGTAGATGATCCTCCACTTCCAACTGTTTCGAGCTGATGGTTTCATAGCGGTCATCCGAACGGTCGGGAATCAGCTCCGCCAAAATACGCAGGTGCTTCGAGGCCTCCCGCCAATCCCCTAGGCGCATGGCCCGATCGACGTTGAACATGTAATCCTTGTAGCGGGCATCCTGCTCTGCCTTGGCCATCTCCATTTTTTGCATAGCCTGCCGATAGAGCGAAGGCTTCGGCTCCAAGGTCTCCAGATAAACCAAAGTCTCCTTGTAGTGCTTGATCGACTCCGCCAGGTTGCCTGGCTGCACATCGCGCTCGGCAAACCGCGACTCGCCAAGCTTGAAGGATTCTTCGGCATGGCCGATCAGGGCTTCGGGATCCTCCAGTAGCGTGAACGGAACGTCCATCTGCCCGAACATGAAATCTTCCAGGATGGAAATGGTTTGCCGGAGTTCCGAAGGAGGATCGCGATTCAACACGCGCACATGATTAAAGTTGCCGTTGCGAAAGATGGCAATGTCGTACAGTTCATACCTGTTCCGGGCCTCCACCTCCCGATCACCCTCCAAGTCAAAGAATCCTGTTCCGGCAATCCTTCTGGAAAGGTTTTCCAATACGTCGGCAGGCACCATTGCCGATTTCGTGATATGGCGGTTCTGGAGATCGTCGATCTGAAGGGAAGCCTTCCCATCTGCGCCCAGTTCCAGATGATAGCGGAAAATGTTCTTTAGGCTCCCGTGCACACATTCGTAGGAAAAGGACAGCGACTTCTCTTGCAGTGATACGGGGTGTCCTTGGGTTTTAAGTTTCAATAGTTCCGGCACCGCCACCACCAAAACCAGGAGAACGAGGAAGATTACAGCAACCTGCAATATCCTGTGGATCAGTGAAGCGGATCTCGAACGCTCCTTGACGGCCCCGGTGGTCCGCAGTTTCCGCACAGGTTTGAAACCGAGGTCGATTTCCTTTCCACCGGCCTGGTCCAAGGCGGCGGTTTGGGATGAAGTATCAGCCAATCGTTCTATCCCCGTGTTGATAATGCGGAAGGCCGTCCCTCCCACTTCAACAAGATCGCCCACGTTGAGTTGATGCTCGTCGATCGGCACCCCCCCTACCATGACCTTCTTTCCGGCGCCAAAATCAGTCACCCATAACGTGCCGCCGGATTTGAAGAAGAAGCGGCCGTGGAACAGCATGGCGGCATCGTCTTGGATCACCAGATCGTTTGCGGATGAGCTCCCAAACTTCATGCCGGTCGGAGGAACCGTTATTTCCCTTCCGACCTCCTTGCCTTGTTCAATAATTAGATGAGACATAATTCAGTTCTTGGTTGTCTGTTGCTAGTTGTCAGTTTTGCTGTCCGGCCGGTTCTGGCTCTTTTCCCAACAACCATCAACCAGCAACGAACAACTTCCCATCAAAATCCTCCGCGAATCCACATTTGGAAAAGGATCGGCCCCAGCAAAACCAAAAACACCGACGGGAAAATGAACGCCACCAGCGGGAACAGTAGTTTAACCGGGGCTTCGTTGCCGAGCTTTTCCGCCCGTTGGAACCGTTTGACCCGGATCTGTTCGGCCTGTATCCGCAGGGCGGCACCGATGCCCGTGCCCAGTTCATCGGCCTGTATCAAGGCCCCGGCGACAGAGCGGATATCCGGATGGTCGACACGCTCCGACAAATTCCGCAGGGCCTCCTTGCGGGAGCGCCCAACCTGGATTTCGCGGAACACCCGGATGAGTTCTTCTCCGAGCGGATCAATCCCTCGGTAATCAATGATGCGATGGATTCCACTCATGAAATCGAGCCCCGATTCCACGGAAAGGGTCAGCAGGTCGAGCACAAACGGCAAGGCGCGCTCGATGCTTTTATGGCGGAGTTTCACCGACTTCTTCAACCACCCGTCAGGAATGAAACTAAAAAAGACGAGCACCATGAAAAAAATAAAGAACTGTCGTTCGATCAAGGCCGGGCCAATGCTTCCCGGCATCCGTGGAAAGGCAAAGTACAACAGGGTGCAAAAGAGTACGCCCAAACCCAGCGGCATCAACAACCGCATGGCAATGATTTCGTGCGCATGGACCACCCCTTCATAGCCCCCGGAAACCAGCCTCCGGCGAATGCGGTTGCGGCTATCCTCCAACGCATCCATTCCGGTTAGAACCTGCGGGATGAATATGCAGAAGGGCAGCACCAGCCGGATGATCGGCGGAAGGCTGCGCTCCTGCCGCCGGCCGTCGGCCAGCGTTACATAGGTGACATGCCGGGCCGTGCCGACAAACACCCACACGATGGCGATGGCGGCGAAGAAGGCCAGCGAACTACTAACTATGACTTCCCATTCCATTTTTCTATACGTCTATGTCTACGATTTTACGGATCAGGAGCGCCCCACATATTTCCATGATCACCACGGTGAATAGGACAACAATCCCGGCCGGAGCCCGAAGAAACGTCAACATCATCTGCGGATCGAGCATGTATAGTACCAGACCCAAAACCACGGGCATGGCACCCACCACGCGACCCTGGATCCGGCCCTGTGCCGTGAGCGATTTGATCTTGCCCTCGACACGGCGGCGTTCGCGGATGGTTTCGGCGATCCGGTCAAAAACCTCCGTGAGGTTGCCCCCCGTCTGCCGGGCAATGCCGATCGACTGGATCATCAACGTGAGGTCTTCGCTATCCATGCGCCGGTCCATGTCGTCCAGCGCATCCTCGAACTTGACCCCCACGCGCAACTGCTGGAGAAACATGCCGAACTCCTGGGCGATGGGGTTTTCCTTTTCCTGGACAATGGATTCAAAGGCTTGCTGGATGCTGAACCCGGCCTTGAGTGCGTTGCTCATTCCGTTCAAAGCATTGGAAAGCTGTGCATTGAAGCGCTCGACACGCCGACGCTTCATGAGCCTCAAAACGAACCGCGGAACAAAGTAGATCAAAACCGCGCCCAGCAAACCGGCCACCGTCCCGCGTACTATTCCGGCAAGGGAAAACACATCGCCGGCGATCATGAAGAGGAAAAGAAAAACGATCCCGGCAACGATATGGGTAAAGCGCAAAATCTTTGCGGACGGGATGAATAAAAACAAATCCTCGAACTGCCGGGCGGTATCGGCGTTGTATTCACTGACGTAGGATTCCTCCACTTCGTGCAAGCCGCTGAGAAACACATAGACCAGCAAGGCCGCGCACAGGGCAAACAAGGTTGGCATCACCCAAAACACGCTCTATCCCTCCTTCTTGATTCTATTGAACCGGCCGGTATTGAACATCGACCGGTCGAACTGGATGCCGCGGATGGCGATCTCCTCGATGAAGGTGGGCACCGCGCCGATCGGTCGAAGGACGCCCTGCACCTTGCCGCCGGCATCCACACCAGTCTGGGTGAAATCGAACAGATCCTGCATGGTAATGCAGTCTTGTTCGATCCCGGCAACCTCGGTGATCTTGCTGACCTTCCGCGAACCGTCGGAAAAGCGGGATATCTGGCAGACGAGATGCACGGCCGAAGCCATCTGTTCCCGAATGGCGCGCATCGGCAGATCCATCCCCGCCATCAGCACCATGGTTTCCAGACGCGCCAGCGCATCGCGCGGCGAGTTGGCGTGGACGGTGGTCAAGGATCCTTCGTGGCCGGTGTTCATCGCCTGAAGCATGTCGAGCGCCTCGGAACCCCGGCACTCGCCGACCACGATGCGGTCGGGACGCATGCGCAGTGCGTTGCGCACCAGATCGCGGATAGAGACCGCACCGCGCCCCTCGATATTGGCCGGACGCGCTTCGAGACGGATGATATGCTGCTGCGTCAGCCGCAGCTCGGCGGCATCCTCGATGGTCAGAATGCGTTCGTTGTTGGGCAGGTAGCTCGACAGTACATTGAGCAACGTCGTTTTACCCGATCCGGTTCCGCCCGAGATGATGATGTTCTTTCGCAGCAAAACACAGACCCGCAGAAACTCGGCCACCTCCGGAGTCAATGTACCGAAATTGATGAGATCCTGCACCTTGAAGGGATCCTTGGAAAACTTGCGGATGGTGATGCATGGCCCGACCAGCGAGAGCGGATGGATGATGGCGTTCACGCGAGAGCCGTCCGGCAGGCGGGCGTCCACGTAGGGCTGGCTTTCATCGATGCGGCGGCCGATCGGCGAAACAATGCGCTCGATGATGGAATTCACCGAGGATTCACTGATGAAATTGCAGTCCGTCAGAACAAGCTTCCCGTTGCGCTCCACGTAGACCTGGCTCGGGCCGTTCACCATGATTTCCGTCACGGTTTCGTCCGCCAGCAAATCCTCCAGCGGGCCGAGCCCGACGGCTTCGTCGAAGATTTCCTTGGCCAGGCGCTTTGGTTTCAATCCGGTGGGAAGGCGGGTGCGGATTTCCTCTATGATTTCATCAAGCGTCTTGCGGATCTTGGACTGGAGTTCGCTCTCCTGGAGCTTGTTCATGCTCAGCCGCTTGAGATCGAGCCGCTTGACGAGTTCGGCATGGATCTGCTGCTTGACGGCCTGGTTGGCCGACACCGTCAGGTCTCGCGGCTTGGGTTTGAAGATGTCGGGCGTTTCGGCCACATGTTGCGCATCGCCGACAGGCATTCCGACGGGAGAAAGTTCGGATCCGATGCCGAAGACGAGGGTATAGTTTCCGATCTGGATGGGCGAGCCATGGAAAACGCGTTGGCGGGTGGATACGCGCTCCCCGGCCACGAAGACACCGGCGCCCATCAGGTCTTCAATGTACGATTCATCCTTCATCAGCGTCAGCACGGCATGCGCACCCTCGACACTGCCGTCGGCGAGCACGATGCGGCACGATGCATCGGCGCCAATCAGGTAGACCCCGTAGGGAGCCTCCACGGTTTGGAGATCGCGTTGCGGATGGGCTATTTGGATTTGCGGCACGTCGTTCATCCGGCCTACTTGGTGGTATTGTGCAGCTCCTTCTGCCGCTGTTCGTTCAGATCCTTGAGCACCCGTTCGATATAGTCGAAATTGACGGAGGGCAGCTCCGTCTCGTAGTAGATATCCTCTGGATTGCGCAGAGAGAGGTAGAGCTGCCCGCGGGTCTGCTGGGCGAACACCAGCAGTTCCGCCTCGCGCGGGGTGACTTCGAACGTGACGGTGCTGTAGCCCGATTGCTGGCCTGCGGTGCTTGCACTGGCTTGCCCGGCGATTTGCGAACCGGTGGCCAGCACCGAGACGTTCTGCATCAGGGTCAGCGTCACGGATTCGACCACTTTCGAATTGGTGGGCGATGAGAAGGTGAAGGTGCCCATGATGTCGACCTTGTCGCGTGGTTGAACCAACCCGCTCACGGCGGGAGCCCCGGCGATGGAAAGGGATACCGCGCGCTTGCCCTTTTCAACCACGTGCGAAAGCCCGCCCGTGATCTTGCGCGGCATGTCCACCTGGGACCACAACAGGATGTCGCCCCGCCTTACCGGAAACATCAGCCGCTTCCCCAGCACCGCATCCAGATCGTCTTCATAGAAAGCGTTCTTCCCCACGGCCGACTTGAACTCGTCCCGCAATGCCAGATCGTCAATCGTCAGAACCGTCATGGAGGGAAGGTCCCGCTTGGGAACGATCACCTTGACCTGCTCGGCGAACAAGCCGAGCTTTTCGCGCTCGTTGTGCAGATAGCGCCAGTTCATTAAAAACGCGAGCCCGGCCACCAGCACCGCCACCACCAATATCAGTTTGTTCTTCATGGAATCCTCCCAATGTTTCTGAAAGCTATCAAAGCCCGCTATCCTTCACAAGCAAAGTAACCCGGCTCAGCCCATGCGACCGGTCTTTCGCAAGCACGCAGCAAATCCTTTCGCGCTTGCGGAAGATCGCCATCCCTTCCTGGGCGCCGGAGCGGCCGGGGGGAATAACCGGCGTCCAGCCCTCCCCGGCGAGCATCCCGGCATAGAAGGAGTGGACTTGCGTGGCGGAATCCCTTGTTTCAATGGTTGTGCAGTAGGTATGCGTATCCTCGTCACACACGGTGTTTCCTGCCGTGCCGCCCGGATATCCAGGAACCGGAAAACGCGGCGCCGCGGCAGGTGTTCCGGATTCCGGGTAAAAGAGGAAAACCATCTGGCTAGGTTGCGAAGCGGGGGAAAGGACAAGGATGCGCACTTCGCTGCCCGGCCATTTTGCAATGCCGAAGGTGCTGTCGGCCGTTTGCCGCAAAACCACCTCGGCCCCCTGCGCCTCGAACCGGCTCTTCAGCTGTTCCGGTACCGGTTCGTGGAAACGGGCGGAATACACCTGCACCTCGTTCCGGCAGCCGTTCACATTCATCGTGGTGTGGTAGGCAAACTCCCACGGCAGTCCAACCGTGTTCAAATGTCCCTCCCGCACCCCGACTGCGCGGAAGACGCGCCCGTCCGCAATCCTGGGCACTAGGCAGGCCAGCGGCAGCATGCATAGAATGGCTTTCGCAAATCTCATCGCATCAACCCATCCAAAACCGGCATCCAGGCTTCCTGCTGGATATCGATCGTATCGCGCCCGAGAACCCGGCGGAGAAACGGCACCACATCGACGGACTGCCGATCCGTGGCGTAGAGCATATCGAAGCTCTCCGACAACTCGGAAAAGGCGGAATCCGATAGCCGGTAGTAGGGATCGTCGCATTCATAATCCCATAGGTATCCATTCAGCACTGCATAGTCGACCGCATGCAGGAAACCCTGTCCCTTTTCAAAGAAATCGTCGTTCCCAACCACAACGACATCGTCGGCGGTATAGTTTTTCCCGTCCGGGCCCGGATCGGTTTTTGTTGCGAAGACAAATCCATCGGGATAGGCCACCGCAGGGGCAACCATCTGTTCCGCCAGCGACTTCCGGACATTGAAGTGCGCCGCGAAGCTCCGGTCGGACAAGAGCGAGATCTGCTGCAGGCCGACAACCAGCAACATGACGCTGACCAGCCCGACCAGGAATTCGGCCATGGCCTGTCCTGAACGGGAGCGGTCGTTTGAAATGGGACGCCTACGATCCACCGGTGGCACCTCCTCCAGCCTTGCCCCAAACTTCATCAGGTTCCTCTTCGGGCTTGCACGGATTGTCATCGGGGTCGGCATACGCCTTCTCCAGCCACTCCAGCCCCTTCTGGCGATCCAAAGTCTCCCATTGGATCAGCAGTCGGCAATACTGGCAGTCCGGACGGCAGGCCGAAGGCCCCGCCTCCAAATAGGATCCGAGATGCTCGGTGACATGCCGGTAGAAGTCGGCATTCAGGATCTTGTCGCCAATGTCCGAGTGAACCAGGCGCACTTTCTGGAAGGCTGGAAAAACAAAGCCGAAATAGTGAGGGACAACCAACGACCCGCCTGTGGGAAGGTCGGGATCTTCAACATCAAGGAATCCAAAAGCCTTCGCTTTGGTCTTGTAGACCAATTCAACGGTGGGGTTGTCCGAACTCGCAAGAATCCCCCGCCCCACCGGAGCCGAAATACCGAAGCCCGCCTCCGCCCCCATGTAGTCGTATTCCGGGCGGACATCGGCACGGATCGGGAATTTGCCGCCCCGCTCGTCGGTCTCATCGTCATAATAGGTGGCGCGCGGCCAACCTTTCGCCCACGAGGAATCGTAGACATGCCATTGTACATCGGTCAGTTCAGGCTCGTATAACGCAGCAACTGAATCTAGATCTCCAAAACCCGCGATAATATCATTTGCCCCCAGATAGCTATACAACTCTTCAAGGTAGTCATCCGTATTCGGCACGGCCGAACTGGGAATCTTCGGTACAAAGCTGCCATCATCTTGCCTTATAAAGCCGGTATCAAACTCATCCAACTTCAGATCCAGCATGTAGCGAGCTTTGAAATCCATGTTCAGCTTACGCCAACTATCAAACCCCTCGTAGTTTTCCAGCAGATTGCGGTAGCGGTAGAAAGGACACCACCAGCCTGCCATGGCCTGGGCGATGGCACCATAGAACTTTTCCTGGACCAACGGGTGGTTGGGCAACTGCAACGAATAGGAGCTTACGGCAACCCCGCTTTCCACGAGCCGGTCGAGCAGGTTCGCATATTCCTTGAATGCATTGTCGTAGGGAGGTCTGTCGATTTTGTAGCGAATGGTCTCCGCCATGGCCTCTAGGTTCGACGCCAGCTCGGGATCGTGGAACGCCCCGTTGTTGAAGGCGGCCTGCTGCGCCACCGCAAATGCCGCCAGAGGACCGGCAAACGCAAGGCGCGACCGTAATTCGTGGAGGGTCTCATATTCCCCATAATCCAAATAATCTTCGAGTTGGGGTTCGGGCTCGCCGCTCTCGCTTCCTTCGAGAGCAGACTCGTATGCCGCATAATCAGCCGAGATCATGGCCGCCTGAATCAGGTTGAGGTCGCCGATCATGTTCAGCGTATATCCCTGCCAGCGGGCGGCGGCCAGCGCGGCGGAGTCGGCGGCGTTGCGGACGCGTATTTTCGCGGTGATGATCCGGTGGAGGTCGAAGTTCCACACCACGACCAGCAAGCCGACGACCACAACGACCATCAGGAAAATGATGGCTTGTCCCGACTTGCGTGTGGGTGGACCGGGCATTAGTCGTCTTTCAGGTAGAGTTCGGAATGGTCTTCAATGGCGGCGAAGGCCTTGATCCGCTTGGCGGGATAGGCGCCAACGCCCCTTCCGCGAACGGTTTCCACCGGTGCAAGATGACCAAAGAAAACCTGGGAAAACGGCAACACCAACGGAACGGATTGTTCGACCTGGAGCGTGATCACATCGTCCTTGTCGCGGGCATATTCGAAGCGGATTCCGGTCTCTTCCCGCTGCCAGTTGTCGTAGTCGAGAATCGATTTGAACGCGGTGGTTCCCGCCATGTGGTAGGCCTCCTTGACGGCAAGTTCATAGGCCCCCAAAGACGACTTGGGAGCATGTTCGCGCGCGATGGCGTTCTCCCACATCGAACCTGCCGTTGTTCCGGCGGGCCGCTCGGAACCAAAACCTCCCGGAATCCTGTTCGGACCGGCGGTCGGTATGCTGGCGTAGTGGCTCACCTTGTAGAGCATGAAATCGTTCAGTCCCACGGCGGCGGCCCGGGCGGTGGCTATCGCGGTGTAGTTGATGACATTGCGGGCGGCAACCAGATAGGACACCTGCAGAATCCCAAACAGGACAAGGCACAGAAGCATCATGACGATGCACGACTCCACGAGGGCGGAGCCCTGCTTCTGGCCAAATCCAGGAGTCATTGCCAAGCGCCTGTTACTTTTCCTTTGTATTGCCCAACTCCTCGAGGTGGCCTTGCGACGACCGTATGGCATCGCTGCCTGAAGAATTGCCCTCCAACTCGTCTACGGCAAATCCAAGCTTCTTCTGGATGGTGTCGCCGAAAATGCCGAAAATAACCAGCGCGGCAACCGCCACCACGACCACGATGATGATGTATTCGACCATGGCCTGGCCTGCTTTTCTCTTTGGAACTTTTTTCATACTCCATGTCCTCTGCTTGTTTGTCATTGACCGTTTTAATCCCGCATCATGAAATGGCGATAATATCCAGCACGCGGTTGCCATACGCCCGGAATACGTAGATCAACCCTGCGCAAATCCCCACCATCGCGAGGAAAACACCGAGCGCCACGACATACTCCAGCATCACCTGGCCGCTTTTCCTATCCATATTGTCTTTGCGCGTACTCATCATGGCACCTTTGCATAACGGTTCTCAACAACCAGAAATTGTAGTGTTTTTTCTACAGCTTGGAACCCTAATCGCCGTTTTTCCAAGGCCTGGAATCGGGTCTGGAATCGGGTTCTCCCCACCGAAGCAACCTGTCCATCCGGGGTCGCCGACCCCGGCTACAACGCCGCGCCGCTGTGGATGGGGTCGCCGACCCCGTATTCGCCGGACACGTTTCGGATGTCTCCGAATACGACAAAGGCCACCCTCCGGCGGCCTTTCCCTGTTAACCATTGGAGATTAACCACCTACCCCTGTTTCTTCTTCCACTCGGCCAGCTGTATCACATCCTTGTCGCCGCGGCCGGAGACGTTGACGATCAGGAGGTCGTCCTTGGAAAACTGCGCGGCGTTCAGAATGACCCAGGCGACGGCATGCGAGCTTTCAAGTGCAGGCAGGATGCCTTCCCACTGCGAGAGCTTGTCGAACCCATCGACCGCCTCGACGTCGGTGACATGGGAATATTCCGCGCGGCCGAGGTCGCGCAGCAGGCTGTGTTCGGGGCCGACGGCGGCATAGTCGAGCCCGGCGCTGATGGAATGCGTCAGCGCAATCTGGCCGTCATCGTCCTGCAGCACATAGGTTTTGGTGCCCTGCAAAATGCCGATCTTTTCCTGGGCGAAGCGGGCGGCGTGCATGCCGCCTTCGATGCCGAAGCCGCCGGCCTCGACGCCGATCATGCGGACGCCTTCGTCCTTGATGAAGGGATGGAACAGGCCGATCGAGTTGCTGCCGCCGCCGACGCAGGCCACGAGGGCGGTGGGCAGGCGGCCTTCCGCCTTGAGGATTTGCCGGCGCGCTTCGCGGCCGATGACGCTCTGGAAATCGCGCACCATCATCGGATACGGATGCGCGCCGAGCGCGGAACCGAGGATGTAGTGGGTGGTCCGGACATTGGAAACCCAGTCGCGCATGGCTTCGTTGACGGCTTCCTTGAGCGTTTGCTGGCCGACCGTCACGGGAACGACCGTTGCGCCGAGGCTTTCCATGCGGAACACGTTCAGCGACTGCCGCTCCATGTCGACCTTGCCCATGTAGATGACGCACTCCATGCCGAACATGGCGCAGACTGTCGCCGTGGCGACGCCGTGCTGCCCCGCGCCGGTCTCGGCAATGATGCGCTTTTTGCCCATGCGCTTGGCGAGCAGGATCTGCCCCATCGAGTTGTTGATCTTGTGCGCGCCGGTGTGGCAGAGGTCTTCGCGCTTGAGGTAGATTTTCGCCGTGCCCAGCTTGGCGGTCATGCGTTCGGCGAAATAGAGCGGCGTCGGGCGGCCGACATATTCGCGCAGGTAGTATTGGAGTTCCTGCTTGAACGCCGGATCCTGGCGGACTTCCTTGTAGACGCGCGCCAGCTCGTTCAGCGGTTCCATCAGGGTTTCCGGAACAAACATTCCGCCGTAGGCGCCAAAGTGGCCGTGTGAATCAGGTTGGGTCGGTTTCATCGTCGCATCCTTCCGCTTAAACGAGCTTGGATCATTGCCTGTCCTATTAAAAGAAGTGGCGGAGGAAGAGGGATTTGAACCCCCGGAACATTGCTGTTCACACGATTTCGAGTCGCGCGCCTTCAACCACTCAGCCATTCCTCCAAAAGGGATACGGAAGGTAGATATTTACTCCGGATCGGGCAAGTTATTTTCTACTGAAGATTCCGCCGCCATCACGCTGGAGAGCGTCGGCAACGCATCCTCCACCCCGCTCTCGTGCTCCTTCTGGCGCTTGAGGAATTCCTTGGCGAGGTTGCGGTAGGCCGCGGAGCCGGTGCAGTACGGGTCGTATTCGGTGATCGGCTTGCCGTAGCTCGGCGCTTCGCTCAGGCGCACGTTGCGCGGGATGAGCGTTTCGAAGACGCTGCCGCCAAAGTGCTTCACCACTTCCTGCACGACCTGCTGCGAGAGGTTGGTGCTGACGTTGTACATCGTCATCAGAATGCCGCTGATGTGCAGCTTCGGGTTGCCGGCATCGCGGATCTGGTTGACGATGTCGACCATCACGCCGAGGCCTTCGAGCGCCAGGTATTCGCACTGGATCGGAATGATCACCTCATCGGCAATGTTCAGCGCGTTCATGAACAGGATGCCGAGCGATGGCGGGCAATCCAAGACGATGAAGTCGTAGACGCCGGAAGCAATGACGGGATCCATGGCCTCGCGCAGGCGGTGCAGATAGTCGTCGCGCCGGGCGATGGCGATCTCGGCTCCGGCCAGATCGAGCTCGGACGGGATGATGTCGAGATTCTTGATGCCGGTCGGCTTGATGAGGCTGGCAGCGGTGGCTTCGCCCAGCAACGCGGGGTAGATGCTGGCTCCAAACCCTTTTTCCACTCCCAGCCCGCTGGTGGCGTTGGCCTGCGGATCGAGGTCGAGGAGCAGAACCTTCTTTTGCTTATCCGCCAAACAGGCCGAAAAATTGATGGCGGTGGTGGTTTTGCCCACCCCGCCCTTCTGGTTCGCCAACGCAACAACTTTAGTATCCATGGATGCACCTTGATAAATGAAGCGCGAATGTACGCAAATCGGCGGGAATGCTCAAATGGATAGTGCAGGAATCAAATTTGCCCGGCACGGACCATCGTTCCAGCCATGGGAACTTGGCGGAACCCCGCTCCGCCGCACCGGTTTTAATAATAGTTTTTCTCAAGCCGGGGCGGGCCGACGCGGTTGCCGGTTTTATCGAAGTGCTTGCCGACGGGAAGCTGCCGCAGGTTTGCCAGGATGGGGTACAACCATTCGTTCGATGTTTCGTGGATGATGACCTTCCCGCGCTCATCCGTCACCACGACCAGATACCCGGCGTATTTTTGGCCCCGGCGGACGGCGCTGATATGTTCGTAGTCGGTCAACGTCACGGTGTTGCCATGGAAGGTAAGGGACTGCTGGTTTTCCGCGGAGGGCGTGAAGGCGCTTTCCTGCCGGTCGAGCAGGATGAAGTTGTTGCCATCGATCTCCGCGCCGATGGCGAAAAACTGGACTTTCAGTTCGTGGTTGTAGATCCGGGAAGAGGTCTGCCTGAGCTTCACGCCAAAGACATAGTCGAGCAGTTTGGGCGGCGGGGATTCGTTGTAGGGGCTCATCTCCAGGATCCGCTGGGAGCTTAGCTGCGAGAAATCGATTTTGAAGGTCGGCGGCATCTCCAATTCGATGGACTTCCGATCCTCCTCCGAGAGCTGGCCATGCGGAACCTTGCGGGGTTTCCCCCGGGCATCCTTGAACACCACGGTATCGCCCATCAAGGTTGCAAACCGGCCTTCAAACGTACTTCCATCCAGCTCGGTCCAGGTCCGCATTCCGTCGTCGGACGGACGGTCCGGTTCCACGGCCACGGCGGGGGCGGCGACCAGTTCCTGGGCGTTGCTGGCGGCCGCCGGTGGCCGCGGATCGAAATCGCGGAATACCGGGCCGTTGGTTACGCAGGCCTCGTCGATAACCAGGTCGCCATGGATGGCCTCGACGAGATCAAGGGAGGGTTCGGCGGTCTTAAAGACCGGCAGGATGGGTCCGCCTTCCCAGTTCCGGGGATATTCGACGCCCTTCTCCTCCACTACCAGCATCGCGTAGAACCATCCGCCCGGCACCTCGGAAAACATGACCTCCATATCCTGCGGCACGCCCGGTTCGAGCGTGATCCAATCGCCGACCACGGCGAGCCAATGCCCCAGGTGGTATTTGTCGCTATCGGCGGAATCGCTCTGCCACGTGTTCATGTCCGGCCGCGAGCTCAGCACGATCTTTCCATTCACCCGGACAAACAGGATATCGTCGCCCTGGCCCCGGAAGCGGAAGGTGATGCCATCCTTGTGCACCAACTGGCCTTTGTAGTGCGCCATCCAGCAGTAGCCCAACGTATCGGCTTCGTCGAACGCGGACGGCGCGACCGACGAGAGGACCGGCGGAACCATGAACATGGTGGCATACAGCTTCTTCGGCGACCGGTAGTAGCGGGCCAGCTTCGAGGTCTTCCATCCGCTGTTCACGAACTCCTTCAGCTCCTGCGTGAACTTGTCGGGCTCCATGATGATCGTACGGCCGCGACGGTCGCGCTTGAGGTCGTAGAACGTCCCCACGAAGTCGTTGCCGATGGTCTGTCCGCTGCCGAAGACGCTGACCTGGTCGAGCTCGGGCATCAGCTCGAACCCGCCGATGCCGCCCGCGAGGCCCTCCTGCATGCCGGACATTTCGGGCAGCTGCAGGTTGGGCATGTTGGCGCGCTGGACCTTGGTGACGATGCGCGTCGACGGCTTGGGCTTGGAGGTCTTCTTGACCTTCACCTTCGGCTTGCGCAGCTGCATCTTCGGCCGTTCGACCGGCTTGGGCGGCACGAACTTCTTGTCTTCCTTCTTGGCGACCGTGAACACCACCAGCGACGCGGCCAGCAGGAACAGGGCGGCATGGATCACGAAGCCCAGCAGCACCGCGCTGGGCATCCCCTTCACCAGTTTCTGGCTTTTCTTGAACAGTCGCTTCATATCAAATTCCCGCCTACATCGCCTTGCTGAACGACAGGCTTTCCACCCCGGCGGCCGCGCAGGCGTCCATCACGTCGATGATCCGCCGGTGCAGCGCATCCTGGTTCGGCAGGATGTTCACGAAGAACGGCGACCGCTGCGAGGCGGCGATCGCCCGCAGGCCGCGGATTTGCAGGACTAGGCCGTCGAGCGACCGGTCGTCGCGGGAAAAGCGCATGCCCTCCACCTCCACCGTGCCGTCGGAAGTGATCTCGATGAGCACCTCGACGGGGATGTCGACCATCTCCTCCTGCGCGATGTTCGCCGGCAGCATGAAGGAGATGTCGCCCTCCTTCTTGACCAGCGCCGCGGTGACCATGAAGTAGATCAGCAGCAGGAACACCACGTCGATGAGCGGCGCGATCTGCAGCTCGAGTTTTACATCTTCGTAGTGCTTGTGCAGGTTCATCCTATTCCTCGTATGCCGCGTAGATCAGGTCGTTCGCGCCGACCTCGGCGCAGGCGGTCATGACCTTTTCGTTGATCTTGTACCTGGTGTCGCCGTCGGCGCGGATCAGGATGCGCAGGTTGGGGTCGGCCGCGATTTCGGTCGCCAGCCGCTCCTTGAGTTCGTCGATCGATTTGAGCTCGACCTGCCCGACATAGTACTTTTCATCCTGCGTGACGGTGACCATCAGCCGCCCGGTGGTGTCCTCGGGCACCTTGGCGTAGGCCGCGTACGGGATGTCCGCCTTGGGCTTCTCGTCGATGACCTGCGACGCCACGATGAAGAAGATCAGCAGCAGGAAGACCATGTCGATCATCGGGGACATGTCGACCGCCAGATCGTCGTCGGCGTGTTTGATTTCGAGTTTCATGCTTGGCCCGGTCTTCCCTTATTCCCCGTCCATCTGCTCCAGCGTGGCCAGATCCATGAAGCTGACCGGCTCCTTGCCGGTCTGCAGCGCATCGAACAGGAAGCCGATGTTGCGGCCGAGGGTGGCGAGCGTCTTCTGGAACCCTTTCTTGAAGAAGAAAAAGAAGAACATCGCCGGGATGGCGATCACCAGTCCGGTCGCCGTGGTGATCAGGGCCTCGCCGATGTTGCCCGCGAGCAGCTCGGGCTTGCCCATGCCGGTGGTGCCCATGGTGTTGAAGGCCTTGATCATCCCCGACACCGTGCCGAGCAGCCCGAGCATCGGCGCGCTCGCCCCGATGATGGAGAGGTAGTCGATCGGCTTCATGAGCTTGGACATCTGCTCCACCGAGGCTTCCTCGACCGATTCCTTCACCTTCTGGAAGTCGATCTCCGCCTCGCCGTCGAGGCAGCGTTCGAGCCCGGCACCAAAGGTATTGGCGAACATGGAGGGGTTCTTGCGGCAGTAGATCAGCGCCGTCTTGCTTTTCTTATCGAGCATCATCTTGAGCAGCTCCGGCATCATTTCCGAGTGCAGCAGGGTTTTCGGCCGCAGCGAGATGAAGTTCTGGATGATGAGCACCACCATGAAGAACGAGAACCCGCCCAGCGGCCACATGGTCCATCCGCCGGTCTTGATCAGTTCGAGCAGGTTGGTTTTCTGGACCGCTTCGGCGGCGGTCGATCCCTGCGCGAACGCGCTTCCCGCCGCCAGCAGCAGCATCATCATGATCGGGAGTCTTTTTTTCATCTTATTCTTCTCCATTTTCCTTTGTTTCATCCGTTGTCCGCACCAGGCCCGAGCGCAGCCGTTCGGCATCCTTGGCGATGTGCGTTCCCGCGTAGAGTTTCTGCACCTGCCGGGCGGTCGAGTCCGCCGAGTTGGTCATGGCCATGTCAAGATAGAGGCGGGTGCACAGCAGTTCGGTGGATGGCAGCCAGTCCATGTCGTTGCCATGTTTGGCGATCACGTCCGTGGCTGTTTGAATCGCGGTCTTCGGCTCTTGCCGCGCCCGCTCGATACAGGCCTGCAGGTAGAGCCCCGCCGCTTCGGAATCCACTGCCGCGCGCAGCGTTTCCGCGGCGGACACATCGCCTGCGGCCAGGGCCGCGAGCGCGGTATCGATCTGCCCCTTGATTACCAGCGCCGGGTTGCCGGTGGCCATCAGGACCGCGGCGGATTCCCGGACCTGGGTCCAGTCGCCGCTTTCGCGGTAGGCGTCCAGCAGCATGCAGAATGCCGGCTGCATGTTGTTGCTGACCGACATGTAGTCCATGAACGGCTCCATCACCGGAGCGAGCGTGGCGAGCACGGCCGGGTAGTCGCCGCCGTTGAAGCTTTGTTCGGTGGCGGCGGCATCGTACTTGGGGTAGAACGTCAGGCTCTTTATCTTGGCCGGATCCGTCGTGATGTCCTTGTCGGAATTCAGCACCCGGAAGGTGATGTTGCTGCCCGCGCACGACTGGAGGAACACCTTCACGACCTTGCCGTTGGCCACCTCGAGCCGGGCCGGCACGCCGGGCGGAACCGCGGCCTCCTCCTGCCCCGGCGCGGCGAGCGCGCAGAGCGCAACCAAGCTGATCAGTAGACGTTTCATAGTGCGTCCTCCATCTCGACGGCGATGGCGATGTTGGTCACGGTTCCCGCCGCCACCAGGGTTCCGATCTCGGACACCTCGGCGGCGCCGAGCACGTCGCGCGCCTCGGCGGCCTGCGGCAGGGTGTTGACATAGGGATCGAAGAGCATGGCGCGGTAGGTGTTGCGGCGGTCGTTTTCGAGGCCCAGCTGCTTGAGGCAGCGCGCGCTCGCGAGGTAGGCCTCGGCCGCCCAATGGCCGCCGGCATGCCCCTTGTACTGGAAGTAGGTGCGCTGGTAGAACCCGAAGGCCTTGCGCGGGTTGCCGGCCTTTTCCTCGACCTGCCCGAGCTGGCAGGTGGCCTGCGCCACCGGCTCGCCGCGCCACGAGGGCACGTTGAGGATGTTCAGGTTGGCCGCGCGCGCCTCGTCGATCCGGCCCATGTCGAGCAGCACCTGCGCCTTCATCAGCTGCGCCCAGGCCACGTCGGGATCGGTGCCGTAGAGCTCCTGCGCCTCCTCGATGGTATGCAGCGCGCCGTCGTAGTCCTTTTCGGCGTACTGGCCGTAGCCGCGCAGCTTGTAGGCCGCGCGCATGTATTCGGAGTCCTCGAACTTGACGATGAAGATGTGCAGCAGCTCCTCGGCGCGGGAATAGTCCTTCATCTCGAACGAGGCGTCGCAGATGCAGGCGAGCACCGGCGGCGAGGCGTGGCCGAGACCCGGCAGTTCGGCGATGAGCTGCTGGCCGAGTTCGGTTCCGGTCTTGCCGAGCTTGGCCAGGGTGACGCGCAGGCGCAGTTGCAGGACCGGGTCGCCGGT
>JAIPJC010000026.1 GCA_021734345.1 Kiritimatiellales bacterium
CATCGACGCGAAAAACATCGATCTCTACGGCCAGCAGGTGGAAGTCAGCTATATCGAATACATCCGCGGCGACCATATTTTTGCCGATGCCGACAAGCTCAAAGAGCAAATCAAGGTCGACATCGAATCCATCCGTTCGGTACTCGGGTGATACGAGCCTGCGCATTGTCTTCAGCGACCGGCACAATAGTCTTGTAAACCCCACCGCTGGCTGTTTTGATTTGGCACATCGGAAAGGGGAAGCAAAACATGGCCGCCAAATCCAAAAAAAAGCAGAAAAGCCCGCGCATCCTGATCGTCACCCCCGAGATCACCTACCTGCCCGACGGCATGGGGAACATGACGAACAAGCTATCTGCAAAAGCGGGCGGATTGGCGGATGTTTCGGCCTCGCTGGTTTCGGCGCTCTACGAGCTCGGGGCGGATGTCCATGTCGCACTGCCCCACTACCGCAAGATGTTCCATGTCGATATCGGCAGCTTCATCAACGACGAACTGCTGATCTATAAAAGCAAGCTGCCCAGCGACCGCATCCATCTCGCCGAAGACCGCATCTTCTACTACCAGGACCGCGTCTACAGCAACTCGGACCAGACCGACCTCAAGATTGCACTGGCCTTCCAGCGGGAGGTCATCAATAACATTATCCCGACCGTTAAACCCGACCTAATCCACTGCAACGACTGGATGACCGGACTGATCCCCGGCGAAGCGCGCATGCTGGGCATTCCGAGTCTCTTCACCTTCCACAACATCCATACCATCAAGGCCACCCTCGCCACCATCGAGGATTCCGGAATCGATGCCGCCGAGTTCTGGAGCAACCTCTTCTATAGCTGGCCGCCCTACAACTACGAAACCGCCCGCAGCAACAACCCCGTCGACCTGCTATGCAGCGGGGTTTTCAGTTCGCACTTCATCAACACCGTCAGCCCGACCTTCATGAAGGAGATCGTCGACAACCAGCACAGCTTTGTGCCGGGCAACATCCAATGGGAAGTGGCCAGCAAATACCACGCGGGTTGCGCCTCGGGCATCCTCAATTCCCCGGATGCTTCGTGCGATCCGGAAACCGACACCTATCTGGCCGAACGCTACAACGCCGCCAACCACTACGATGCGAAACGCGCCAACAAGGTCCATTTGCAGGAACGCCTCGGACTGAACGTGGATCCCAATGCCCCGATACTGTTCTGGCCATCGCGCCTCGACCCCGTCCAAAAGGGTTGCCAACTGGTGGCGAACATCCTGTATGCCACCGTCGAAAAATATTGGGACGACGGCCTGCAATTCGTCTTCGTCGCCAACGGTGCCTACCAGCAAGTCTTCCACGACATCGCCTTCCATCACGACATCCACAGCCGCGTTGCAGTCTGCAACTTCGACGAAGGCCTCTCCCACATCGGCTTCGCCGCTTCCGACTTCCTTCTCATGCCCTCCCTGTTCGAACCCTGCGGCCTGCCGCAAATGACCAGTGTCATCTATGGCTCGCTGCCCATCGTCCGCGATACCGGCGGCCTGCACGACTCGGTCGACCACCTGGACGTTGCCAACAATACCGGCAATGGCTTCCTGTTCGAAACCTATGATTCCGGCGGTCTGGCTTGGGCGATCGACCAAGCCATGGCTTTCTACCGGCTCGATGTTCATACGCGCGGCACCCAGATCGGCCGCATCATGGACGAAAGCAAAAAACGCTTCAACCATGCCGTGACCGCGCAAGCCTACATCGACATCTACCAGCAGATGCTCCACCGCCCACTGGTCGATTCGGTTTTTGAAAAGTAACCCAGGTGAATCCATGAGAAGCCCCACCCTCGCAAAACTGTCCGACGACCCCTATCTAAAACCCTACCTCGGGCAGTTGCACCATCGGGCCGACCATATCAACTATGTCGAAAATCGGCTGACCGGTGGCCACATCACGCTGGACGAATTCGCCAATGCGCACGAGTACTACGGCCTGCACTTCCGCGAGGGAAAATGGATCTTCCGCGAATGGGCGCCCAACGCCACCGCCATCTATCTCGTCGGCGATTTTTCCGACTGGAAGCAGACCGATGCCTACGCGCTGAACTATGGCGACGGGCAGGGCGTCTGGGAAATCGAACTCCCCGCCAACATGATAGCCCACGGCGACCTCTACAAACTCCGGATGTACTGGCCCGGCGGCCAGGGCGACCGCCTCCCCGCCTACTGCCGCCGCGCCGTGCAGGATCCGAAAACCCATATTTTCTGCGCCCAGGTCTGGCGGCCGGAAACCCCTTATGCCTGGAAATTTCCAAACCCCGCAAAACCGCTCGGCGCGCCGCTCGTCTATGAATCGCACGTCGGCATGGCGCAGGAGGAGGCCAAGGTTGGCTCCTATCTCGAATACAAGGAAAAGATCCTGCCGCGCGTGATCGAAATGGGCTACAACACCATCCAGCTCATGGGCATCATGGAACATCCATACTACGGCTCGTTCGGCTACCACGTCTCCAACTTCTTCGCCGCCTCGTCGCGCTTCGGCACGCCCGAGGAACTCAAGGAACTCATCGATGCCTGCCACGAAGCCGGCCTCGCCGTCATCATGGACCTCGTCCACTCGCACGCCGTCAAAAACGAAGAGGAAGGCATTTCGCGCTTCGACGGAACGCTTTACCAATACTTCCACGACGGCCATCGCGGCGACCACGACGCGTGGGACTCGCGGTGCTTCGACTACGGCAAACCCGAAGTCCTCCACTTCCTGCTCTCCAACGCCCGCTATTGGCTCGATGAATACCACTTCGACGGCTACCGCTTCGACGGCGTCACCAGCATGCTCTACCACCACCGCGGCCTCGGCAGTTCCTTCTCCGACTATTCCTGCTACTTCGACGGATCCGTCGATCTCGACGCACTGGCCTACCTCTCCCTCGCCAACAAGCTCATCCATGAAGTCCGCCCTGCCGCCATCACCATCGCCGAAGACGTCTCCGGCATGCCCGGCCTCGTTGCGCTCCCGCACGAAGGCGGCTGCGGTTTCGACTACCGCCTCGCCATGGGCGTTCCCGACTGCTGGTTCAAGTTCGCCAACGACATCCCCGACGAAGAATGGAACATGGGATGGCTCTACCGCGAGCTCACCAACCACCGCGCCGACGAGCAGGTCATCAGCTATGTCGAATCGCACGACCAGGCCCTGGTCGGCGGCAAGACCTTCATCTTCGAGCTGATCGACAAGGAAATGTACTACAACATGCACCGCGACTCCAAAAATCTGGTGGTCGACCGCGGCATCGCCCTGCACAAGATGGCACGCCTGGCCACCATCGGCGCGGCGGCGCACGGCTATCTCAACTTCATGGGCAACGAATTCGGCCACCCCGAATGGATCGACTTCCCCCGCGCGGGCAACAATTGGTCGTACCAATACGCCCGCCGACAATGGAACCTGCGCGACAATGTGGAACTCAAGTTCCACGACCTCGCCGAATTCGACAAGGCCATGGTCAACCTCATTCGCGAACGCAACGTCATCGGAAACGCCCCCGTCGAAATGCGGCACATCAACGACGGCGACAAGTTCATGGCCTACGAGCACAACGGACTGCTCTTCTGCCTGAACTTCCACCCAACCAAATCGTTCACCGACTACGCCATCGACGTGCCGCCGGGCACCTACCGGCTCATCCTCAACACCGATGATCCCCGATTCGGAGGCTTCGGCATTGTCCAAGGCGAACAGACCCACAAGTCCTACAACTTCATGGATGGCGAAACGCCCCGCACCCAGATCAAGATCTACATTCCCGCACGCACCGGCTTTGTGCTTGAACGTACGTAGCGGCGAAGCGGTTGACGGCACCCCGGTATTGACTCGCCGCAGCCAAAAAACCAATACTCCGATCACTATTTAAGGAGAAGAAATGGAATTTGACGTAATTGTTATCGGAGCGGGCCCCGGAGGCTATCCGGCCGCCATCCGCGCGGCGCAGCTGGGCGCAAAAACCGCCCTCATCGAACGCGAATGGCTCGGCGGCACCTGCCTCAATTGTGGGTGCATCCCCACCAAAACGCTGATCGCCGGCGCGGAAGTCTACCAGAAAATCCTGCATGCGGACGCCTTCGGCATCAATGTCGGCACGCCGACCATCGACTACCCCGCCATGAAAAAGCGGAAGGATGGCGTGGTGGAAACCCTGAAGGGCGGAATCGGTTCCCTGCTGAAGGCACATGGCGTAACGGTATTCGAAGGAACGGGTTCGTTCCGCGATGCCCACACCGTCGCCGTGAAAGCCGCAGACGGATCGACCAAACCGATTACCGGAAAGAACATTATTATCGCCACGGGATCCACTTCGACGGTGCCGGGTTTTATTCCGAAGCACGAGCGCATCGTCGAAAGCCGCGCTTTCCTGGAACTGGAACAACTTCCGAAAAGCCTGCTGGTGCTGGGTGGCGGCTATATCGGTTGCGAACTGGCCTGCATGGCCGCCGGTCTGGGCGTCAAGGTGACCATTGTCGAACTGCTGGCTGATGTGCTGATGCTCCTCGACAAGGATATCCGGCAGGTTGTGAAGAAGAATATGAAGGATGCGCTCGGCATGACCCTCCTGACCGGTGCACCGATGGCCAACATTGCGGCAACCGACAAGGGCGTCACCGCGATCGCCGGCGACCAAAAGCTGGAAGCCGACATGCTGCTCGTCGCAATTGGCCGCAGCCCCGTCACGGACGGACTCAATTTGGAAGCGGCAGGCGTGAAGACGAACGAACGAGGCTACATCGCGGTCGATGAACTCAGCCGTACGAACGTGCCGGGCATCTATTGCATCGGCGATGTTTCGGGGCGGATGCAGCTGGCCCATGCGGCAACTTCGCAGGCGGTCTATGCTGTTGAACATGCCTTGAAGGATGAGGAAAAAATCGAAGAGGTCGTCATTCCGGGCGTAATCTTCACCTCCCCCGAAGTAGCGCTCGTCGGTATCACCGAAGCCGAAGCCCAAGAACAGGGATTGCAAGTCACCACCGGCAAGTTCTATTTCCGCAGCATGGGGAAGGCTCTTGCGTCGAACGAAACCGAAGGTTTTGCGAAAATCATAGCCGACAAGGAAACCGATCGCATCCTCGGTGCTCAATGCGCGGGGCCGCATGCGACCGACCTGATTAGCGAGATGGTCATAGCCGTGCGCGAGGAACTGACGGTCGAAGAGCTGGGTCGTACCGTGCATGCCCACCCAACCTTTGCCGAAGTCTGGATGGAGGCGGCGCACGCGTTGCACAAGGCCTGCATCCACGCCCCGCCCGCCAAGTAGTTTCAACGCGGGGTTAAAGCCCGCAACCCAAGACAAAATGACACGGCTTTTTCCGCCTTGGCAAGGTTGACCCGTTTCCTCCAAACGGATAGCTTTCGGGCAATAATGCTATTCGACCCGTTGAAAACAGATATGACAAAAAAACTTTTCTACCTTCTGATTGCTCTTTCCACATCGGCCACCGGCTTTGCCGAGGATACCATTGTATTCAAGAATGGCGATGTATTGACCGGTACGATCCTCAAGCAAGATGCCGAACACGTGTATTTTAAATCGGGATCGTTTGGATCGGTTGGCCTGAATACCTCCGATATCACGGAAATCCGGATTGAAACGCCCACGCTTGGCGAAGTGGCGGTGCCCGTCGATGCCATCGCCGCTCCCGAACCGACCAATTCCACCCCCGTAGCAGTCGCCGCACCCGCCCCGACCGCCTCAGTCCTGCCACCGCAACAAGACCCGCAACAACCCACGGAAAAAAGCAAATGGTCGGGACAGGCCGGCATGGCCGTCGCCATACGCAACTCGAACACGTTGCGCCGCACGGGTGACACAACGGTTGAGCAGGATCAGCAGTTCGAGTCGTACCGGGTATACGGAAACGTAGATTGGGACGGCGAAAAGAACGATTTGAAATGGGATTGGACCTACCGCTACAGCAGCACCGACCTGCGCAAGGATGACGACTATTTCAACGTCACGCAAAACTACCAGCACGACTTTACCCAGCAGTATTATGCAAGCGCGAAAACCATGTACCAGCGCGATTTCCGCCGTGGAATCCAGAGCGAACACCTCCAGACCGCGGAGCTCGGCATAAACTGGTTCGACCAACCAACCGTCCGGCTATCCACTTCCCTCGGTGGCGGATATCACCAATATGATCGCATCCAAGGCAACTACTCCGATGCGCAAGGAAAGTTTATCATTGACGAGTCTTTCCGGTGGCAAGTGATCAACTCGCTGTCCCTGTTCCAGAAATACACCCATCTCGGCGATTTTGAAAAATACCATTTCGTCTTTACCAGCGGGCTGGAGAACAAGCTGATGCGCGATGTTTTCCTGCGGCTGGAATACCGCCTTGATCGCGACACCGAGGTGAACTACAATGATAGCGCCTACTACGACAAGGCCTTGCTCACCAGCGTGCTCTACAAGTTTTAAAACCCCGTCCGTCCACCACCCGAACCCTTCCTGAAACTGCGCGGGGAACTTTCCGCTGGACATTTCGCCATCCTGATTGACTAATGGGGGCTCAGCCTATTTAGGGAAAGGCGCATGCCCATGAAAGACAAACACCCATCCGCACGTCGGATAACATTGACCACGTCGATTTCCCTTGCGGCAGGATTGCAGCTTTGTTGCGAAGCCGCCATCCGGGAACTCAAACTGTCGCCACCTGCCGATGGTTCGGATGCTGTTCCTATACTGCGCGACGCGATCGAAAAATGCCGTGCGGAAGACATACACCGGCTTGTATTGGAACCGGGCACCTGGAACTTGCATCCTGAAAAGGCGGATGGCGAGTTTCGCCATGTTACCAACCATGATCCCGGCTACCGGCGGATGGGAATCCATCTGGACGGGTTCTCGGATTTCGAGATCGACGGCCAAGGATCAACGCTCATGTGCCATGGCGTCATCATGCCTCTCGTGGTGGATCGTTCAAAAAACATCACGATACGCAATGTGGTGTTTGATTGGGACACGATCTTCCATCTCGAAGGATCGGTGGTTGCCGTGGGCGATGATTTCTTTGAAGTGGAGATGCTGCCGGAATGCGAGGCCGACCTGCGGAACGGGAAACTGATGGGCGGAATGGCGGAAGGTTTTTTCGGCGAGGAGTCCAACCCGAAAGAGGCCCGGCAGGATATCCGGTGGAATTACTGGATTGACCCAACCACAAAGGCTGCCGCCAGCGTCCAGCCCATCCTGAAACTATGGAACCCGAAAACGCATTCGTTTGCCGAGACGACGGAGGTGTCGACCAACCGCTTTCGCATTCGCAACGCACACATCAATGCTCTTCCGACGCTCGGATCGGTCATGGTCTGCAAAGGCATGCACCGCCAAAACCGCCTTTCTCCGGCCATTCACTTTTCAAGCGTGGACGGCGCACGGGTGGAAAACACCACCATTCACCGAGCAGGCGGCATGGGACTGATCGCCGAGGATTGCTCGGACGTAACCGTGAAGGGATTGAAGGTGGCGTTGAGAGAGGGCTCGAAAAGCCTTGTCACCACCACCGCCGATGCCACCCACTTCATGGGTTGCCGCGGAACGGTGCGAGTCGAAAACTGCCTGTTCGAGAACATGCTGGATGATTCCTGCAACGTGCATGGGGTTTACGCCATCGTTGAGGAACTGCTCGCGCCCGACCAACTGGCCATCAGCTTTAGCCATTTCCAGCAACTCGGGACGGTCTTCGCCCGGCCCGGCGACTGCTTGCGGTTGCTCAAGCGCGACACGTTGCTCGGCTATGCGGAATGCTCGGTATCCTCCGTTGTCCGGCACAACGATGATTACTATGTGCTGACACTGGATAAATCATTGGTGGATGTTCTCCAACCCAACAGCAGCATCGAGAACCTCACCGCGCGCCCGGACGTGGTTTTCCGCAACAATACCGTGCGCAACAACCGCGCGCGCGGCATGCTCGTCACCGCCGGCGGCAAGGTGTTGATCGAAAACAATCTTTTCGAGCGGCCTTCGATGATGGGAATCCTCATCGAAGGCGACAACGATTTCTGGTATGAATCCGGCGCGGTGGAAGATGTGACGATTCAGAGCAATAGGTTTGTAGGCCTGTCAACCCGCGCGCCCTTGTTCAAAATCGGGCCTATGCTGCCGGGAGAAACCCGTGTGCTTCCGCCCTACCATCGCAACATCAGGATACTCGACAACCTCATCGAGGCCGCCAGCCCGGTAGTGATTGACGCCAAGCGGGTCGGCGGGCTCGAATTTTGCGGCAACAACGTCAGGTTGCCGACGAATCCTGAGAACCCATCTGCCGCCACGTTTGTGCTCAATGCGTGCGACGGAACCGTATTCCGGGGCAACAAATTCGATCACCCCGCATCCATCCAGACCAAACCACCGGGAATACCCGTGGTACTGGAAGAAAATGAAAACCTGTCCATAAAGTGATGGTGCTATTTCCCGGAGCCGCGCCTTTTCTTCCGACGGCGGAGCAGCCACCCTCCCAACAGGAACAACCCGAGGACCACCAGCATGGGAACCATGTCGCTGATGGTTTCCGGAGGGATCGGGCAAAAGGGAATGTCGGTGGTTCGCTCCATTTTCCAAGCACTGGAAGCTAGATGACCGCCACCAGCTCCAACTCAAAGTTCAGGTTCTGTCCAGCCAGCGGATGGTTGGCATCGATGGTGATGGTGCTTTCGTCCACCGCCGTGATCTGCACCGGAATCGCCTGGCCCTGCGGCCCCTGCATCTGCAGGTCCATGCCGACTTCGGGTTCAAGGTCTTCGGGAAGCTGGGAGCGATCGAACTGCATGATCATCTCTGCGCGGACTTCGCCATAGGCTTCGGTCGACGGGATATGGATCGATTTCTTTTCACCAACGCCCATATCGGCCACGCCTTTTTCAAACCCGGGAATCACCATGCCTGCACCCATTTCGAATTCGAGAGGATCGCGTCCCACCGACGAATCGAACTTCGTTCCATCGTCCAAGGTTCCCGTGTAGTGGGTTTTTACTTTCTGGCCGTTTTCTATCATTGCGTTGCCTTTCGTTTAAATAAATGGAGGTAGCACCTTACAGGCTCGCGATTGAATGGCAATACCGTATCGGCAGGATTATTTCCGGCTTCCATGCCGGCTTCCATGCTTGAAAGGCCGGTCTTTTTTCGGCGGCGGCTCCCACGCAGGAAATCCGGCTTTCCCGCAACGCCTGCCGATGGCCGCAACCGCCAAACGGGCGGTGGAAAACGCGGCCTGCAGGTTGTAGCCGCCGGTCGGCCCGTCGATGTCGAGCACTTCGCCGGCGAAGTAGAGGCCGGGGCATTTTTTCGATTCCATGGTTCGCGGATCGACTTCATCCAGCGCCACGCCGCCAACGGTCACCATCGCCTCCTTGATGGAGCGGGGCCGGAGCGGTCTGATCTCTTCGATTTGCCCATTTTCAAACTTGATGAGCAGGGAGCAATCCTTCAGCCCCTGCCGCGCCACCACCCGGCTGGCATCGGTGATGGCCGTTCCGCCAATGCCCCACTTTTCGATTTCATAGACGCCGCGGGTTTCGGCCACTTTCGTTCCGTCCTCCAGAATGTCGACCAGCACCTTGTCGTAGATTTTACCGACACGGCCCTTGATCACCTGTGGTTCCACCTCGAATCCAACAAGCCCCGGCCGGTAGGTTGCGATCGAATGGCCAAGCCGTTTGGCCCACTCCTGCCCATCGCCGACCGATCCGGTCTTGGGATAGCTGACGCCGCCAGTGGCAATAAGGACATAGCTGGATTCGACTTCGAAATTATCGGTCGTAATCCGGAATCCGCTTTTTACCTTCTCCAAGGCCTGGATGGTGGACGAACAGGCCAATGAAACGTTTTTATCGCGCAGCTGATCCGTGAACAAATTGAGCACATCCGCCGCGCGGTCGGTGTGGGGGTAGACCTTGTTGCCGGTTTTCACCACGGTTTTAAGCCCATTCGCTGCAAACCAGCGCTGGAGCATCGAGGGAGTGAACGCCCGGATGGCGGGTTCGAGAAACGCACCGACCGGTTCACCAAACATTTGGAGCATGCGGTCTTCTGCAATATTGGTCGTCAGGTTGCAGCGGGAGTTGCCGCACATCAATAATTTGCGCCCGGGCTTGTGCTTGCGTTCAAGTACCAACGCCCGCAAACCCAGCTCCCCGGCCGCGCAGCCAGCCATCAGCCCGGCCGCCCCGCCCCCCACGATGATCAGATCCGTTTTACCCATAGACAGCCATGTAAGCAGAACCTATAGTAATTTCCAACAAGGAGAATAGATGAACATCAAATCCATTGCCGCATTGCTTGTCCTGGTTTTCTTTGCGGCCAGTTGCAGTACCATGAAAGTCACGTCCGAATCCGACAAGAGCTATCGTTTCGACACTATGCACACCTACCAATGGATCGACGGGCCCGCGGAAATCCTCAATGAGGAAGATACATACACAAACGAGGATATCAAAAAGGCCCTTATCCATGAATTGGCCAACCACAATATGCGCCAGGTCGGCAATGCAACCGAAGCAGATGTTCAGATCGCATACTATGTAAAGCTCAAGGAAGAACACCAATACACGGATCTCGCCCAACGCGAGGATGGCGAAATCTCCGGTGGACTGGTCTACAGCCGTGAAAGCGGGAGCTGGAAGCTTGCAGAAAGGGAGCCGGACCTCAACGTCTACGCCGTTGAAATCGGCACCCTGACCGTACTGTGCTACGACGCCAAAACCGGCCAAAAAGTTTGGTGCGGAACCCTGAAAACAAAGATCGACCGGTCCCAACCGAAGGAACGGCAACAGGAGCGCATCGGCATCGCGGCTACGAAACTCATGGATCGTTTCCCCGTTCGAGCCAAATAAACGGCCCCGGACGGCAGAGCGGAACTACTCGCTACGTTTCTCGATCTGCTGGATCAGATCCGCAAAGATGAAGTGGTGGAACGGGAGGAAGATGTACCAGTAGGTTCGCCCCCACAACCCCTTGGTCTGGTAGTAGGCGTTGACCGACAGCCGGTTCTTGTTCCCGGAAACGGGATCGACCCGGAACTCGAGCCAGGCCAGGCCGGGTAGCTTCATCTCGGCGCGCAGCAGCAGCTGTCGGTAATAGTGGATCTGCTCGACGCGCCAGAAATCCACCACATCGTTCACCCGCAGCGAGGAGGCGCTGCGCCGGCCGCGCGTCGTACCCACGCCCATTAGAAGCCGGTCGAGCGCGCCGCGTACACGCCAAAGAAACGTGCTGTCGAACCATCCATTCTTCCCCCCGATATGCGTGATGGATCGGAACAGCGCCTCGGCATGCTTGTGCGTCACGATCGAATAGGAACTGGTGTAGGTCGGCGGTCCCGTCAATTCGCTGAGTTTGATCGCTAGCTCGTGGGCCGGTGGATAGCTGTCGGACCAGCGCGTGCGGACGGCGTCCTGCTCTTCGCGCGAGATGGCCAGCACCAGCGCCTCCTTGCACGAGATGCGCCGGAACGGGATCAGGTCGAGAATATCGTTCTCCTGGCAAACCACATCATGGGTAACGCTTTCCATGAGGCACCAGGTGATGGCGGCAGGGACAGGGGTCAGCAGGCTGGTGATGTAGGAGTAGAAACCAATGCTTGAAACCGGCGAACGCAGGAAGAGCCGCTTTTTACCGAGCACATCGGCATAGGTTTTAAGCAAATCCGCATACGTCAGGATATCGGATCCGCCAATATCGAACGTCCGCCCCGCCGCTTCAGGAAGTTCAAGCACCCCGACCAGCGACTTGATCACGTCGCGCAACCCGATCGGCTGGCACTTGGTCTTGGCCCAGGTCGGGACCAGAAAGACCGGCAGTTTGCGCACCAGGTGGTTGATCATCTCAAACGAGGCACTACCCGACCCGATAATGATGGCTGCACGCAAAATGGTGGTTGGCACCCTGCCCTTCAGAAACTCCTCCGCCACCTGCCTGCGGCTGGCAAGATGGGTTGAAAGCGAAGTGCGCGCATCGCCCAACCCCCCAAGATAAATGATGCGGCCAACACCCTTCCCTTCGGCCGCGGCCCGGAAATTCTTCGCCGCGAGTAGATCCGCATTTTCAAACCTACCCGGCCCGTAGAGCATGGAGTGGATCAGGTAGAATGCCGCATGAACGCCGTCCATCGCCTGGAAAACTTCGTCCACTTCCAAGGCATCGGCAACGACCACCTCGGCTTCCGGCCAACGATCTACATGTTCTGGCGATTCCGCCCGGACCATCACCCGGACCTTGTAGCCCCGCGCAATCAGTTCCGGAACCAAACGGCCCCCGATATATCCCGTTGCGCCCGCCACCAAAATCAATCCAAGATCCGGACGCGGGGTTGTCGGCAGCTCGGCACATAGCAATTCGTCGTTGTTCGAAGTCATAACCAGCGATCCAATCCCCGCCAGTCTAGCGAAAGAACCGCAAACCGCAAGCCCGCGAAAAACTGGAAATCAACGGGCTGGTTTTCTGCGGATATTAGGATTTGACATCGGACGATTTGCTGGTAGTTTAGCCTGCTTTTTAGAACACAAGGGAATTTAGAGATGAAACGTACATACCATCCTTCGAAACTGAAACGTGCCCGCAAATGTGGATTCCGCAAGCGCATGGCAACGGCCGATGGCCGTCTGGTCCTGAAGCGCCGCCGCCAGAAGGGCCGCAAGAGCCTGACTGCTGTATAACCAGGATCCCAATATGCCGAAGCCCCTCCAAAGGGAGTCGGACAGCTCCATCGACTCAAGCCCGCCGTCCAGCGGGCTTGATCGGCGTTTATCGGCCAAGCACCGGCTGATCCGCTCAGCACTCTTCGCCGAAACATTCGCGCAGCACAAACGCTGGGTTGGTCGATATATGGTGCTCTGGCGCAGAAGCGGCGAAGGTGCGTCCTTGCGCCTAGGCGTCATCACCAGCAAAAAGATCAGCCTCCGCGCCAACCAGCGCAACCGCGCGCGCCGCCGCCTGCGCGAAGCCTATCGCAACCTCCGCCCCTACTTTACCGGCGATTTCGACGTCCTGCTCATCGGGCGGCGTTCCATCCTCGAAGCCGACTGGAAGGACATCCTCCGCGAAATGATTCAACTTGCCCGGCATGCGGGACTCCTGACCGGCGAAAACCTAAAAAAGGCCGAAACAGAACATGGCATCGGCTAAAACCAGCATCCCTGCCAAGGGCGCGATCCTGCTGGTTCGGCTGTACCAGCAGGCGATCAGCCCGTGGCTGGGACAACGCTGCCGCTTCCATCCGAGCTGCTCGAACTATTGCATTGATGCCCTGAATCAACATGGTATGGTTTCCGGTCTTTGGCTTGGAATCAAAAGAATCTGTAAATGCCATCCGTTCCATCCTGGCGGCCACGATCCCGTTCCCGCACGGAAAAAATAGCCTTGTCGAAAAGAGAGAATACGCATGAATAAAAAAGATTTGATCCCGGTAATCCTGCTCGTCCTGCTCATTCCAGTCTGGATGCTCATCGACCGAACCTTCATCGCCCCGAAATTCCCGGCCAAGACGCCTGCCGCCATCGAGCAACCGGCAGAAAGCGCTCCGACGACTGGACACATGGGCGAGACTGCACTGACCGAAGCAACGGCAGAAAACGCCACCGAAGCGGTTCAGTCCGAAATTCCCGCCGTAGCGGAACCCAAGGCCGAAGAGGTCGTGACGGTTCTCGAAAACGACAATATCAAGCTGGAGCTCACCTCGCTGGGCGGCGGCATCAAGTCGGCCACACTGCTCGCGTATCCCGAGGTGAACGAGAAGGACAGTCCGCCGGTCAAGCTCGACTTTTCCGACGCCCCCGCCCTGGCCTACCAAGGCCTTAAAGGCATTGGTGCCGCCGAATCGCTCACCGTCCAGACTTCGGCCGACGGCAAGTCGGTGAGCCTTTCCAAGGCATGGAGCAACGGAACCGCCTTCCAGCGCACCATCACCATCGGGGACGGCTATCTACTCACCATCAGCGACCGTTTTGTCAATGCCGGCTCCAGTCCTTGGGAACTTCCGGCCGTTCGCATCCTGACCGGCAATATGAAGAACCCGGCGGACATCGAGTCCATGAAAGGCATCAGCATCCTTGGCGTTGATTCCTACACGCCTGCAGGCGGCATCAACTTTTGGGGCCGCTCGCTGAACAAGCTGTATGGCAAGGCCAAGCCCCTGTCCATCGACATGGTTCCGCCCGACATGGGCGGTGTCGAAGTCGACTGGGTTTCCGCCAAAAACAAGTTCTTCACCCAGATCCTGCGCACGGACGAGCCCATCGCCACAATGGACATCCTGTCGACCCGCGAAACCGAAGGCAAAGGCATCATCCCCAAGGACGTTGCCGCCGCACTGGCGCTCAAGCCCAGCGTGGTCGAAGCCGGAAGCAGTCACGATATCAACTATACCTTCTTCATCGGCCCGAAAAAATATTCCACCCTGCAAGCCGCCGGAAACCACATGGAAAAGGTGATGGAATTCGAAACCATCGGATTCTTTTCCTGGATGAACTGGCTGATGGAACCCGCGCGCAGGTTCCTACTGAGCACCTTGAACTTCTTCGACAACGCTATTCCCGGAGGATACGGCATTGCGATCATTTTGCTAACCCTGCTGGTTCGAATCCTCTTCTGGCCATTGACGCACAAGAGCACGGAAAGCATGAAGCGCATGCAGCAGATCCAGCCCGAGATCAAGGCGCTGCAGGCCAAGTACGGCAAGAGCAATCCACAACAGCTGCAGCAGGAAACCATGAAGCTCTACAAAGAGAAGAAGGTCAATCCAATGGGTGGTTGCCTGCCGATGTTCGTGCAGATCCCCGTCTTCATCGCGCTCTTCACCGTGCTGCGCAACGCCATTGAACTGCGCTACGCCAGCTTCCTCTGGATCTCCGACCTGAGCGCACCGGAAAACCTGTTTGCCGGCCAAATCCCCTACATCGGTTCACTCAACATTCTTCCTTTGCTGATGTCCGCCTCGATGATGTTGCAACAAAAGCTGACCCCGCAGGTCGCCTCCACCCCGGAGCAGCAGCAACAGCAAAAAATGATGATGTTCATGATGCCCATCATGATGCTCTTCTTCTTCTACAAAATGCCGTCCGGCCTCGTGCTCTACTGGACCACCAGCAACTTGCTGATGATTGTGCAGACGAGCCTGCGCAACGTGAAGAAGAAGGTCAAGGAAGCGTAGCTCAGGGTTGCAACATTACCGGGCCAATCAAACCGGACTCCAATAGCGGCTCGTCGCCGCCATAGAATTTCCAGAGCAGGAACGTTGTGCGGCCGGCGGGGCTCTTACCGCCCGACTTGACCCAGTCGGGAATGGTTTTCAGCGGGCCGCCCGCCGACCAGGATGGACACTGGGAAGAATAATCCAGCAGCGGATCGGGATGCAGCTTTGCATCGCCGATCAACCGGTTCGGCCAAAGATTGGTCACTTTAATTTCCAGATCGTTTTTCCCCGGTTTCAGCGCAGCGGTCACGTCCATTTGATACGGCGGCTTCCAAAGCGTGCCAAGGCTCTTTCTGTTCAGCGAGACCTCGGCAACATTCTTCACCGTTCCAAGATTTAAGACTGTTTTGCCGGTTTCAGGTTTCCAATCGAACTCCGTCCGATAGGTTGCCGTTCCGGAAAAATATTTCACTCCGTCATCACCAGATTCGGTCCACGAAACCAGCTTCGGCAAAATGACGCTCGCCGGAGCTTGTTTTCCGGGCGGAAAGGAAACCGTCCACGGCCCGGCGATTTCAACACCGGAAGACGCGGATTTCCCATTCGGCGCGGTTCGTTGCATGAGCGCTTGAACCGCCGCCACATCGAAGGTTTCCGATGTTTGGAAAAGTCCGGCGGTTTGACCGTTGAACGCAGGTTTGCCGCGGCGGTGCGCAACGCCAATCGACGGATGTAGCGGGCGGCCCGGCGACGGCATGGTCTGCACCGCCTCGCCGTTCACATAGAGCGTGAGTGCGCCGTTCTGTGCCACAACCGCGACATGCGTCCATTCGCTCAGCTTCCCGGGCCAGATAAGCAACGGGACGAAGTAGCGGGCGCTATGACCGAGCACCATCAGCCCATTGGCCCCGGCCGAAATCCCGATCCCCACATCTTTTTCCTGCCAGACTTCATGGCCGGGTGCGGGATAGACGGCATAATTCTGCCCGGCGGGTTTAATTCCGCGCGCAGTGTATTGCGACAATTCGAGCGGCGCATTGCTCTTCAGCCAGAGCGCCATGGTAAAGTTATCCACGGCGTTGGTTTCGACTGCGGGCTGTTCAGCGCAGCCCTTCATGAACAATCCGGCATCCAATCCAGCAGGTGGCTGCGCCGCTTCGCGGAATACGACAAACCACGATCCGGCCGGATCAAAATGGATCGGCAGCTCGGTTACACCATTCACCGTGCGCCATGTATCCACCATTTTGATTGCGCCCGTGGACGCATCCCACAGTTCCGGCGCTTTGCCGGCAACACGGAACCGGGCCACTGCATCAACGGAATTTCCGCTGTCGGCGTTGGCGACGAAATAGAAATCAGAGGCTTCCGTTTTCCGGTGGATATAGCGCAAGGTCGCGCCCGCATCCGCCGTGTAGTCGAAGTCCGGCGGAGCAATTCCGTTGAGAACGGATTCGAGCGACGGCCCGTAGATCACGCGGCCTGTATCCCAGATGCTGGCGGCGATCCGTGCCAGCTCGGCATCCTTCGCCTGCCAGTCCTTGAGTCCCGGCGTACGCAGTGGTTTTCTGCCGATCACGGTGGCGCCGGCCTTGACGAGCCGCTCGACTTCCTGCGCGGCATCGAGTGTCATGTGTTCGCGGTTTGGAAGCAGCAGTACGCGATAGCGCATGCCGTGCGGAAGAACAAGGTTGCCGTCGCCGTCCACGGAAAACTGTTTAAGAATTTCCAGATTGCATCCGTCAAAGTCATAACCCGCCGGAACCGGATTCCAGAGATCTTCGCGATGGCCAAGGAAGTTCGGCGCATCGTCTCCGATATAATGAATCACATCGGCAACAAACCTGCCGGATTGCAGGAGCGACTGGCAGCGGGTGACATATTCGACCCACGCTTTTCCTCCGTTTTCCCACCACGTCTGGGTACGGTCGAAATTAATGCCGTACGGACCGAACGTCATGCCTGGCTCTACATTGTTGAACGGCTGCATGCAGTAGCGGTGGATGATGTAGCGGTTGATGCCGGTGCAGAAGGCCTGGTCGCCCAGCGCCTTGAGCGCGAACGGGTCGTCGCGGAATCCGCCGTTGCCGGACGTGAACGATTCAGCCGCAGCAATCGGGCGCCCGTAGATATGGGCAACGGTTGCCGCGACTTTGCAGTCCTCACGAACATTACCCGGCATCCAGAACTCTCCCACCGAAATATCGGTCATGGCATTGTAGTTGATCGGGTCATACATGAACATCTGCCGGCCGGCCGCCTCGCTCTGGAACAGCACGCCGTTTTCGTGACACATCTTCTTCATCTCGCCGTAAAAATTGTCGCGAATCAGATCGGCCATCGTGCGGCGCACATCCCAAAGGAAGCATTCGGATTCTTCCGCACTTCCAACAACCAACCCGGAAGTCAGCACCGGCAGCCACTTCGTCATCGAATAGCCTCGCCGTTTTTCAAACTCTTCCCGGAAGTACGAACTCCATGTGTGAATATTCGATTCCCAGCTGTCGGTATGCACCGAATAAATCGGATTGCCGGGCGCGGTGTTATTGTCGGCAATCATTCCCTTCGCAAACGAATCGAAGTGGAACCGAATTGCCTCACCGCTCATTTTGTCCGCCTCAAGCCCTTCTCCGGCATTCGTACGCGGCGCAACATGCTTGGCCGTGCTGGTCATACCGGCGCGCACAATCAGCCAGCGACCGGCGGGAGCGGTCCAATCCAGCATTCCGTCCGCGGAAAGCTTTCCACTTAAATCAACGATTTGGTCCGGATCAATACCGGCGATGTTTGGAGGAACAGGAGCGTCGTCCAGCCATTTAGTCTCTCCTCCATGTTCCCTCTTGCGGGCCCATCCGGATTTGACTTCCCATAGATTCACGTGCGGCTCCGTCAGCACTTCGATTTCGCCGACTTCGGATGCCGGAGGATTGTTGATCAGAATACGCACGGCACGGGCCTCCACTGGAGCAAACGAGACGGTCATAGTCTCCTGATCTCTTCCATCAAGACTCGCGCCAAGGTCGATTACCGCGACCTGTCGAAACGATTCACCATCTGCTGAGACTTCGATGGTCGCAGGTGTATTCGGGCCCATGCCGTGTTTATAATTCGGCAACTGAAACACCAGCGTACTGACCGGGCGCGGAGCATCAAAACGCAGTTCGGTCTGTTTGCCTATCTTTTGACCCTTCACATAGTCCCCATCCACCAACGACGGCGCGGGTTTTCCGTCCACCGTCACGGTCGGAGCAGACAGTGCGAGTTTTACGCCTAGCGGCACGGCCAGCACGGAAACATCTTCATAGAAATTTTCTTTGGTCAGCGGTTGTTCCAGCCTGATCGGACTGGATACCGGCCCGCTGATTTCCTTGGTCGTCCAGACCAGCATTTTCATGGAACGGTCTGGCGTAATCCACGGTCCGCCAGCCGTCGCCCAGCCGTCGCATTGGTGAAGGCTCAGTTTCATGCCGAGCCGGACGCATTCCTTCGCCGCATGGGCGTACATCTCTCGATAAAGCGGCGAATTAAAATCCACATCACCCGGCGGAGTACCTAATCCGACGCCCATCATCAGCGCGCCGCCGATTCCGATCCGGTGCATCGCTTCCAAATCGGCGGTGATGCCCTCTTTAGTCACATTACCGTCCATCCAGAACCAGTATACCCACGGCCGTGCCGAGTCCGGCGGGCTGATGAAGTTTTCCTCCAGTTCGCCGGCGCGGGTGTAACCGACCAGCAATTCCAAACACAATACAACCGCCAACCACGTATGATTTTTCATGTCAGGAACCTCTCATTTTGGGGTTGATGTAAATTCTTCCGCCGTCTGCAACGTCACCGGGCCGAGCAGGCCGGACTCCACCAGTGCATCGTCCTTTTTCCACAGCCGCCAGCTCGTGAACGTATAGCGGCCAGTCGGACTGGATTTGCCTTCGGTCAACCATGGCGGCCACGACTTGAGCGTACCTTTGGGATTGCGGTCGCTGTCTTCCGGCAACTGCTCGTCGCCGATCATGCGGTTAATCCAGAGGTTGACCACTTTCACCTCCAGCGTGTTATCGCCGCCTTTAATCGCATCGGTAATATCCACACGGAACGGCGGCTTCCAGAGAATGCCGAGGTCTTTACCGTTCAACTTCACTTCCGCCATTACGGCAACCTTGCCGAGGTCAAGATATATCCGGGAGCCAGAAATTAAGGACTGAATGCTGAAGCTCTTTCGGTAAATCGCGGTGCCGGAATAGTACCGGATGCCGTCTTCCGCGCGCTTGCTCCAGTCGTCGAGCTTCCCGAACGTCACCGGCGCGGCCGGGCCACCCCATTTTGGATCGAAACTCACTTCCCATGGGCCGTCAATCGTCTTCATGGTCTTGAATTCCAGCCAGTTTTTTCCGATTACCGGACGAGGTTGATCATCGGACGCTTTGCGGAATACCACGAACACCGAGCCACTTGGATCGAAACGCAGTGGTACTTGCGTGACGCCGTCTTTCTGTTCGAATGCCGTCGCCAACTCCATGTTTCCGGTATCCGGATACCACAGTTCTGGCTGCTTTCCCGCAATGCGGAAGGTGCAGAGCGCCTCGACCGCATTGGTTGCCGGATTGACCACAAAATAAACATCTGTGTCGCCAAGATTCTTGTGGATATAGCGCAGTTTCGGTTCGGCCTTGAAATCCGGCGGCAGGCCCGATTGCGCGAGCACGCGGCTGGGAATGCCGATATCCGGGATCACATCCACCGCACCCGGAGGGCTTTCTTCCGTATCGCCCCACGGCGCCATACCAAACTTGCCGAGTTCGCGCGCCGCGGCCCATTCCGGCGCAGAAGCCGTGCTGGTTTTCCAATTCCCGGAAACCGTCTTGGCGGACGCCCACGATGCATCGGTACAAAGTTCCTGCGTTCGTCCGTCGCGATATTTGATCTTCACCGCGGCAATCAGCCCGGCGGGGCTGGGTTCGCCGGTTGTGTTGTCGGCAACCACGGCAATAACGTTCGTGCCGGGTTTAAGCTGCGCACCGATTCCCATAACGTAGCCGCGCTCCCATTTATCTCCATTTCCGATGCGCTTACCATTCACCCAAACCTCGAAATCGTTATCGGCCGTCATCACCAACCGCGCGGATTCAACCGCGCCGTCAACTTTCACGATGCGACGGAAATAACAGGTTCCCGGTAATGCAGAAATACCGGGCTGGCCCTCGTTGAACCAAATCCATTTCGCACCGGCCAGCGCTTGGCCGGTTTCATAATCCGCATCGGGTTTAGGCTGAAGTTCCCTGCCCCAGATCACGCGGCCCTTGCCAAAAGTACGGGTTGTGAGTTCAGCGGGAGCTTCACTATCGCCCCACAGTTCCTGCGCCAGAGCCTGAACTTCCGCGTCGCATCCGGGATAACCGCTCAAGCTCGGCGATTGGATTGGCGGCATACCTAGAACGGTGGCGCCATCCTTGACGAGGTCGCGAATTTTCCGCAGGAGCTGCGGCGTCATTGTCCGCACCTGCGGCAGCACCAGCATCCGATAACTCATGCCGTCAGGCAGTACAAGGCGACCGTCTTTCACGATCATGCGCGTGAGCACAACCTCCGGCGGGCAGCCGTCGAAATTGTAGCCGGGGCGGTTGAGGCCGGACTTCACCGGCGACTTGAATGCTTGCGGCGAAGTTTCCGGCGCGAGGAAGCAGAGGTCGGCAACAAACAAGCCTTGCTGTAGCATATATTGGCAGCGCGCAAGGTATTCGTGCCACGCCTTCGACTGCTCCCACCACGTTTGTGTGCGTTCGTAGTGCAATCCCCACGGGCCCATGCTCATGCCCGGCGCTCGGTCGGGATTCGTCCACGGTTGCAACGCGTAACGGTGGAAGACAAAGCGGTTGATTCCCTCGCAAAATGCCCAGTCACCGATTGCCTTGATGTTCGCGGGATGCCCTTGCCATTTTTCCGTGCTGAATGCAGTGAAGGCTTCGGCTCCAAGGATCGGCTTGCCGTAGACGTGCGCTGCCGAGGCCATCTCGGTACACGTGTTGGCGGCACCATAGCTATCTCTTCCGCCCAAATTCCACGACCAGAATTCCGACATCGGTTCGTCGGCATTCCCCGCGAACGTCAGGTTATCAAACGGGCCATTGCCGTAGGCTTCGATCGAGAGGCGCAGGCCGCGTTGGTGCGCGAGTTCATGGAAATACCCGGCATAATTTTCATTCAGCAGATCGTTCGCCGTCATCCGCATATCCCAGAGGAAACGCTCCGAAATTTCCGGACTGTCCACAATGCGGCCTGCCATCACCGGCATCAAAGGCAAAGGATCGTAGCCGCGCAGGCGCTGGAATTCCTCGCGGAATTTCGGCGTCCAGTTCTGCGTGCCGGTCTCCCAGCTGTCAATGTGCGTCGAAACCAGCGTCTTGCCTGCAAGCGGCCCATTGTCATCAATCACCTTCTGCATCAGCCCGTCGAAATGCGCCTTCGTGGCTTCCTTGCTGAACTTATCACTCTCAAGGCCACGGCCATCGCTCGGCGCAGGATGATTGTCTTTGCCGGTGGTCGTGTGGCCGAGCCGCAGGATCGCCCACTTCCCCGCCGGAACATCCCACGCGAGCCGTCCGTCTTTGCCAAGTTTACCTGTCAGCTCCACGAGCTGGTCGCGCGCAACGACTGTTCCCTGCGGCAAAGAGGGAAACGTCGTGCGCAGCGGAACCTCTTCCCGCACAGCACCTGATTTTCCGCGAAGATGCGCCACGACGCAATTCGTCGCGGGTGCGGGATAAGCGAACACCGCAATATCGCGATAAAAATTCTTCACAGCTTTCGGCTGCGGCAGCACTGCATCGAACCGCTTCGGCCCGGTGACGTTAGTTTCCGTCCACACGACACGCTGCATCGAAAGCTCCGGCGTAATCCACGGTCCGCCGCTGCCGCACCAGCCGGCATCGTTGTTCATGTTCACTTCCAGACCGAGCCGGTTCGCCTCATTGCAAAGATGTTTGAACAAATCGCGCCACAGCAGCCCGCCGAAAGCCGCCGGCCCTTTCGGCGTCCCCTGCTCCGTTTCCATGTACAGCACGCCGCCGATGCCGACGCGCTTCATCGCTTCCAAATCGGCGGTGATACCGTTGCTGGTGATATTGCCATCGAGCGGAAACAGATACACCCACGGCCGTGCCGAGTCCGGCGGGGTAATGAAGTTTTCTTCCAGTTCGCCGGCACGGTTTGATCCAATCATTAATCCCAAACACAGCGTCGCCATCGCCCATGTATGCTTCTTCATCGGTTGCTCCTGTTCAACCAACCGTTCATGAACGGTTGGGTTATGATAAAATACAGCCGGTTTCGGACGCCGGGAGCTGTAGAGAGAATGCCATGTCAAATTTACTCACCTCGCCGTTGCACCGGATCAGACGCAACGGCTGGTCGGATTCGACACGGTAGCGAATCGTCTCGCCTTCCGGGTTCCATGAAATAGTGATCCACCCACCGGACGGATGCGGAATGCGCCCCTTTGCCGCTGGTAGCGATCCGGGTCGTAGGCGCAGGTCGAACGTACCAAGACCGAGGTCCTGTCGCGGATGAAGACCGAGGCCGTAGCGGGTGAGCTGCCAGGTCGGGCAACCGGCCCACTGATGGGAATGGCTCCAGCGCGTATCGAAAACTTCGACCCAGGTTGTGCGTCCGCCTTGCAGCATCCAGCCCCAGCAGGTGCGGTATTGTTCCAACGCAAAATCCATTTGGCCACGCTCGATGAACAGCGGCAGGACATAGTGCGCGAAGTACGGGGTGATGAGCTGCTGGTTGAAGGCCTGCGGATCATCGTTGCGCGGGGCTGCCGGATTATTGGGAAAGCAGGACTTGATATGCTGCTTTAGAAAATCCAGCCCCGCCGACTCGTTATCAACAAGACCCAGGATCATTGCCAGCGCAACGCAATGATAGCCGACTGCATCCCAGCCGCCTTCTGCCAGTCGGGTTGCAATCCGGTCGCGAAGAATCCCGGATATCCGGCTCTCCAGCGCGTTGTAGGATTCGGTGCCTTGCCCGATCTGTTTCGCCCATGCGGACATGGCGCGGAGCGCCCAAAGAAAGTGGAGGTTGCAGGCGGTGTCGATGGGGCCATCTTCAGCGCGATAGCCCCAGTCCACAAAATTCCAGCCCGCCACGTTATGAAGGCCCTCTTCGTGAAGGAACGCGCGGATGGCCTGCATATTCGCTTCGGCGGCGGGCCACAACTCGTCCAGCAGACTCCGGTCGCCGGTATGGCGGAAATAGTTCATGGCTGCAACCGGCCACTGAAAAGCATAGGTCGGCAAATAGACGCAACCACCCGGCGACATGCCAGCAACGAGTCCGTCGTCGCGCGGACATTGCGCGGCCTGCACTAGAGCGCGGCGGCACAGCCGCAGATCATGAAAGGCCGCAGAGGCAATCTCCATGCCCACCGATGCCACGTCGCCGACCCATTGGCCGCGTTCGCGCGTCGCGTTATCCATCAGGGCATCTTCGGTGCAGCTTCGATAGGTCTCCACGCCGACCCGCCAGATTTGATCCAGCAAGGCATCGTCGCACACAAAAACTGCCTCGCTTGGCGCGTGGTAGCACCGTTCGAGATAGGCTTCATCGACAAACCGGACACCTTCGCTGGCGTTCACCACATGCACCTCCAGAAAGCGTCCGCCTTTGGGCGTGAGCGGCGCGAAGGTTTGCGTGCCGCCGCGTGCAATGAAGCGGTCGAGATTACAAGATGCCCCGCCCGACAAGTTAATGAACGGTGCGACCCGTCCTTCCGTCAGCGATTCCGCATAGGCCATTTCCACCACGGTGCCGGACGGCACATCGAGGGTGATGGATGGGCGACCTAGACGCACGCGCCCGAGATCGTACCGCCGCCAGATGCCCCGAGCAGGAAATTCATCGCACACCCGGTCGCGGACAAAAAAGATAAAGGCCGGCTCGTCGGCGGGATAGCCGAACGTGGTTGCCAGCGGTCCCTCCGCGATGGCTTGCAAGGAATGATGAAACGTGCCCACCGTTCCAAGCTTGGCCTCGGTTGGTTCAGGCAACGCCGATGCGTCTCGGCGCGGCACTTTCCATGCAGAATCATCAAACCCGATCTGCTCCCAGCCTGCGGGTTCCTTGCGGGTGTCGCGCCATTCTATCCATCCAAGCTGCGGATTGATTCTCCGGATCTTGGACGTTTGCGAATCGAGCGCCATGGTCTTCCAGTCCACCGCCACTTCTTCCGATCCTGTGAATACACGGCACCAAAGAAACGGCGGCGTTTCCTTGAGGATGCGCGTTTCGACTCCGATATGGTGGACGTGAAACGCCAGTACATGCCGCCCCGCCGAAAGCTCGACGCGTTGCACCTGATACTCGGGAAAATCGAGCGCATAGCGATGGGGCCCTTCCAGCAGCGGCTCGCCATCCAGCCAAGCCTGATACCACGACGCGCCCGTAACGCGCAGTTCGACACAACAGCCTTTCTTCAACGAAAATGTTCCGCGGAAGAGTGAATACGAATCAGGGCCGGAAGCTCCCTGTATCCAAAATGAATTTTTCATATATGCATTCCATCCCGGCAGACTTAGCAGACCCGCCTTGTTTCCATGCCCAGCAATGCCGATAGTTTTTCAATCTTCCCGGCAATATGACCAACTCCGATAGCGCAGTGGTGCGCAGGACCACCCTTGGACCAATCGTTCATGAAGGCTTTCGCGCCAATGCTGAATTTATAGCGGCTGTTGGTATTGCCGATCTGCAGCACCGGGCCGGGAACCGACTCTCCTTCGGCTACTTGCAGGAACAAACGGTCCTTGGTTTGCACGACGGAAAGAATCGTGACCGGGCCGTGCTTTACCGTCATTTGAATCGAGAGGCCCTTGCCCGGTTTGCCATGATACACCGACAGCGGAACCAGCCCAACCCGCCCTTCCGCAATGGCGAAGTGCGCGGGGCCGTCATGGCCAAGATAGACCACATCGTCCACAAAATCGGAGAGGTAGAACTCGGAGAACGATCCGCCGACTCCGAACAAATCCATAATCTTCATCGCCTGCACATTTTTGATTTCGCATTCGCCGGCAACGGGAATATGGCGTCCAGTCAGCAAGGTGTTCCCCGCAATGACCGAGGTGACTACATTTTCGTATTCGCCAGCCCCCTCGTAATAATAGGCCATGGAACCAAGGCGGTGCTTTTCGATCAGCTTATCGAGCGCGACCGAAGTTTTTGCCGCCCGCTCCATCTCTGATTTTTCACACTCAGAAGAGATATCAAACTTTTCTCTGAACTCCGTTATCTTGGCAGATAATTCACCCGCGGTGACCGCCTTACGCAGCTCAACCAGTTCGCACATTTCCAACAGTTGGAAATGGTTGCCGAAGATGGCCGATTGCTGGGTCAGGTCGCTGTAGACATCGAGCATGCCGCAGTAGTAGTGACCGAGCACACCGACCCGGTTTTCACGCATACCGGCAACGACCTTGGCGGCATCGACCCAATCCAAGATTTCCTGCCACGCGGCCTCTTCCTGCAAGTAACCGGTGACGACATGATAGTCGATGCCGGCGCGGTTAAACACGCAGGCCAGTTCCGGTACCGAGCACGATTGGCAATGTTCCAACCAAACGCCGGTCATCTTGCCGCGGTCGCCCAGCGCGTTGAATTTGGCGTAATCAAGCTGGGCTACAGGCTGAAGATTCAGCATCACCACCGGAACCCTGGCTTTCTGCACGACCGGTAGCACCGTTGAAGAAAGCGCGTAGGTGGAAATGAACAGGAAGATCACCTCCACATCCTCCTGCTTGAACAACGCGGCGGCAGCTGCCGCTTTTTCTACATTATCCACCATGCCGGCATCCACCACCTCAACGTCCATCGCGCCGATGCGGTCGCGAATCTGCGCATGGTAGCCGTTCAGGTTGTCGAGCAACCCGTCAAACTGCGCCCAGTACGTATCCAGTCCAATTGAAAATAAGCCAATTTTCATAACACCCTTTCATTTCATTCACATCAGAAAGCACCTATTCGGCGGATAAAACGACCGGACCCATCAACCCTGCGGGCAGCAGCTCTTTCTGCCATTTGGTGGCCCATGGGTGGTCGACAGGAGCGAATTTTGTGAGCACCCGCCAGTTGTGCCAGGTGTTGACCACACGTATTTCCAGCGTGTTGGAACCAGCCTGCAACGCCGGTGCGATGTCCGTGCGGAACGGTGCGGTCCAAACCACACCCATGGATTTCCCATTCACCAGAATTTCCGCCAGATCGTGTACCACCCCCAGATCAAGAAAGGCCTGATGGTTGCTACCCAACCAGTCTTTTCTGACAGTAAAGTCACAGCGGTAGCTGGCGGTTCCGGCGAACGATTGGATGTTGGTATTGGCACTTTCATTCCAGAGGAACAGATCCGGAGTGGTGATTTCAAACGCTGACAACTCGACACGATCCGGGTTGAACTGGATGCGCCATGGGCCGGTGATCGGGAGCGGAGCTGGAAGCTTTCCGGTAGCAACGGCCTTGGTTTTTGCAGGCGTTTCTTTTTTCCGGAAGACAACAAAGGTCGAGCCGCTGGGTGGAAGCTTCAGCTGTAGACGAACTGTATCCTTGCCGATCTGATAGTCCGGACATGGTGAGATTTTACCGGTCACCGGATCCCAAAGTTCCGGTTGCTTGTCCGTTACGCGGAAAGCGCACTCGGCCTGATGCGGCGCATCTTTCCAGTTGGCAACGAAATACACATCGGCATCCGCAACCCGGCGGTGGGTGTAGTCGAGAAACGGCTGGCCGTCGTCTGGCGTGTAGGCGAAGTCGGAAGCACGGCCGATGCTTGCGAGCACGTCCTTCACGGGCATGTCGCCAAGGATGAGCTTGCCTTTGCCGACCGTATAAACGCCTGCGGGCCGGTCTGCGCCAATTGCTTTCAGGCAGCTGGCGATCAGCCTATCCGTATCGGGATAACCGGTCCAGCCGGGCGATCGTTCCGGTACGGCGCGGAGCCAGATCGTGGCCCCTTCGTTGATTTGCTGGACGATTTTTTGCAATACCGCCGGTTCGATGGTGCTGTTTGCAACAGCCAGCACGGCATAGGACAACCCGTTCGGCAGGCCGACCCGACCGTCCGGCAGCACAGACAGCTGCGCGGTCAGCAGATCGCCGGGAATCACGTCGCATTTGCCGAGAGCAGTCAGCGAGCGCGATTCATTATTCTGGATCATTGCCTGCGTTTCAGGACCGTCCACGTAAAGGATGTCCGCCACCGGCTGGCCAGCCAAAAGCAGCGCCTGGCAGCGGTTAAGGTAGGAGAAGAATTGATCCGCGTATTTCCACCAGGTCATGCCGGTATTAAAATGCGTTCCAGCAAAATAGACATCACCCGGTTTGGGCGTTTCGGGGCGCGAATAGGAATAGCCGTGCAAAGTCAGGTGATTCACGCCGAGGCAATAGACCTCGTCGGCCATCGGCTTGAGCATGGCCGGATATTCCGTCCAGTGCTGCGCCGTGGTGAACGATTCAAACGACACGCGGTTCTGTCCATAGATATGGCTGGCGATAACGGCATTGGGGTTGAACGCGCGCAAGGTATTCGAGTTTTCGACGTAACGCGAATCGGTTTTATTGGGCCGCGCATTCCAGAACTCACCCATCACCAGATCGGTTGTGCCCTTGACACGAAGACTGCTGCTCACATCGCCGCCTTCGGTTTCGAGTTTGATGCCATGCTGATGGCAAAGTGTACGGAATATTCCGTAGTGCTCGTCCGCGAGCAACTCATCCCCGGTCGTCACGAAATCATTTTCGACACGGACGGCCTGCGGTTCGCCAGCGAATGTTTTCCCGGTCAGCACCGGCAGCCACGGGATCAGATCATAGTTGCGCCGTGCCATGAACTGTGCAGGAAAATCAGCGGTCCAGTCAAAGCTTCCCAGCTCAACGCTGTCCTCGTGCAGGAAATCGAGGGTCTTGCCAACATGCGGACCGGCGGCTTCGAGCATCGGAATCCCCACCTTGTTAAAGAACATCTCCATGGTCTTCGCGCTCAGGTGGTCAATCTGCAATCCGGTGAACCCAGGAGAATCCTGCTTCATCGGAACGAAGTTGGGAACATAGGCAAACCGGAATACACACCACTTGCCGTCGGGAGCCGACCAGTTCAGCATGCCGTTGGATTGCATTTTGTCGTCGAGCCGCACCATGGAGTCTTTGATCAATTCGCCTCTGTTGTTCTGACGAAAGGCGAGCACGGCGATCGGCTTAAAGTGCCCTTTGGCTTTCGCTGAGATTCCCGCGTGACGCACTTTCCGGAATTTATCGGGCACCGGTAGTGACTTTTCGAATGTCGTTGGACCAGCAACTGAGGTCTCGGACCAGACCAGCATCTGCGCGCCCATTTCGGGAGTGACCCACGGCGCCCCCTGATACCAGCCGTTGCTCATGACCCCACTGATCTGGATGCCCAGCCGTTCGGCTTCATCGAGCGCATAACGGAACAGCGCCAGCCATTCCGGCGAAAGGAATACCACGCCGCCAGTTTCAACCGTGGCGCTGTGATGTTTGGTCATGCCCAACACCGCGCGACCGATGCCCGCCTGCTTCATAGCTTCCAAGTCACGGGTAATGCCTTCCTTCGTGACCGTGTTGGCCCAGAACCAGAAAACCGCCACCTTGCTCTCATTCGATGGCTGTCGGAACTCTTCTTCCAGACCTGCCGCGCACACCCGAGCCGGATTCAGACCGATCAACAGACCGATAGTTACACCTAGCAATAAACGTTTCATGATCATTCCTCGTTTTGGCTAATGTACCGCCATGCTGCTGCCGAGGCCGATGATGCAGGTGGCGATAATCAGGATGGCCGTGCCGCCATACAGCCAAGCCACCGCATGATGGCCGCGGCAGTCCTTCCATTCGCCGGTCAGTAGCCCGATGATATTGCTGGTCACGATGATAAAGGCCATATGGAGCGACCAGCTGACAAAGTTGTAGGTGCCCATTTGCGTCTCGCCCATGCCGTAGAAAAAGAACTGGAGATACCAAAGGGTGCCCGCGACGGCGCACAGTAGCAGATTTTTCAAACGGGGGGCCTGGCGGTCGCCAAGATCCTTGAACGTCCGGTTCCGCACGCCCAGAAAAATACACCAGACCGCATTCGTCAAAAACCCGCCCCAGAGAATAACGACCAACAGCGGAATGTTGGAGCGTACGGGTATCACGCCCATTTCCGCGGCGAGATGCTGCACCG
>JAIPJC010000027.1 GCA_021734345.1 Kiritimatiellales bacterium
TGCTCGAACACAAATAAAAAAGCCCGTCTCGCGACGGGCTTTTCCAGTTTCTGAAGGGTATGACTACGATCCGAGCTGGTAGCGCACATAGCGCTTGATGCTCAGCGTGTCGCCAAGTGCCTTGCCCTTTTCGGCAACCAGATTGGTGATTGAAACCTTGTCTTCCTTCACGAAGCCCTGTTCAAGGAAGCAGATCTGCGAGTAGAACTTGTTGATCTTGCCCAACAGGATTTTTTCGACCATCTCCGCCGGTCGGGATTTCCCCTTTTCTTCGTCCTCTGCCTTCATTTGTGCGCGGAAGATGGACTTTTCAGCTTCAACGGTTTCAACCGGAACTTCACCCCTGTTAAGGTACTGCGGTGCGGCGGCAGCCACATGCAACGTCAGATCCTTGGCCAGTTCCTGGAAGGCCGGGCTCTTGAGCGTGTCGGCCTTTTCGCAACCGAGTTCCAGCAGAACGCCTACCTTGCCACCCATGTGGATGTAGGAAAAGATTGATCCGATTCCGTCCACGTCCCACTTGACGTTGCGGCGGAGTTGGATCTTTTCGCCGATGGACGAAATCTTCTCGGTAACCTTGTCGGCCACGGCTTCGGCCATCTTGCCGGTTTCGTAGTTGAGTGCCTGGTTGCGCAACTCGGCTACAAACGCCTGGAAGTTTTCGTTGCGGGTCACGAAGTCGGTTTCGCAGTTGACTTCGATCATTGCGGCGCTCTGGGCATCGGCGGCGACGTTGGCTTCAATCTTGCCTTCCTTTGCTTCGCGGTCGGCGCGCTTGGCGGCGACGGCCGAGCCGCGTTCGCGCAGGAGCTTCACCGCGGCGTCAAAGTTGCCGTTGGTTTCCTCCAGCGCCTTTTTGCATTCCATCATGCCTACGCTGGTTGCTTCGCGCAGTTCCTTTACCATGCTTGCTGTAATAGCCATTGGTTCAAGTCCTCTCTAGATTATGCTCCGGTTTTTTCTTCGGCGGCCTCGGCTGCGGGAGCTTCTTCGACCTCGGCTACTTCTGCGGCTGCAGCGACTTCGACAGGGGCTTCTTCGGCAACCGGGGCAGCTTCTTCAGCTACCGGCGCGGTTTCTTCGGCCTTGGCTTCCTCGGCGTCCTTGGCTGCTTTGGTGTCGGCCTTCTTCTTGGCGTCGGCTTTCTTCTTCTGTTCCTTGATCTTCTTCAGCACTTCTTCGCGCTTGATCTTCTCGTCGGCTTCCTTCTTCTGGCGCTCATCGCGGGCGATACGGGCTTTTTCGCGCTCTTCAGCTTCGACCTTGTCGCGGGCATCCTTCTCGGCCTTCGCCTTGGCGGTATAGGCGTCGTGCGCTTGCTTGATGGTTTCGCCGAGGACTTCCGCGATCAGTCCGATGGAGCGGAGCGAGTCGTCGTTGCCGGGGATCGGGTAATCGACTTCGTCCGGGTCGGCGTTGGTGTCGACCAATGCCACGATCGGAATGTTCAGGCGGTGCGCTTCGGCAATGGCCAAGCGCTCGCGGTGCAGGTCGACTATAAACAGGGCGCCTGGCTTCTTTTCCAAGGTGGCGATACCGCTGAGGTTGCGCTCAAGTTTTACCTTTTCGCGGCGCAGAACGGAGACTTCCTTCTTGAGCAGCTTTTCCATGGTGCCGTCGGATTCCATTTTCTGGAGTTCGCGCATGCGGGCAACGGATGAGCGGATGGTCTTGCTGTTGGTCAGCATGCCGCCGAGCCAGCGATGGATGACGTAGGGTTGGTCGAGGCTTTCGGCGGTTTCCTTGAAGATTTCGCGCGCCTGTTTCTTGGTGCCCACGAAGAGGATCTTGTCGCCGCGCAGGACGACGTCGTTCAGGAACGTACGAGCCAGCTCGAGCTGCGAAAGGGTTTTGTTCAGGTCTATGATGTAGATCCCGTTTTTGGCGCCATGGATGAAGCGCTTCATTTTTGGGTTCCAACGTTTGGTCTGGTGACCGAAATGCAGGCCTGCGTCGAGCAAGTCCTGTACAGATGTAGTCTTAGTAAATGACTCAGCCATTTATACCTCTCCTTATAGTTTAACTATTAATAAACAATCCGCTTTGACACACCCGAGGTCAGGTGGCCTTCGCTTCCAGCCGGAACATCCTGCTGATTAAGCGGCGGAATATACGTATCCCCTTGGTGCGCCGCAAGGTTTAATTTGCAATTATTCTTTTGTTCCGGGCCTGTAAAACCAGTATCTCTGGAAGCCGTTTATCAAACGAAGGAAGGGACGTTATGACGCCGGCAAAAATCGCGGAACAGTTCGATGTGGCGGGGCGCTTGGCCAGCATCCGCCCGACCGGGAGCGGAAACGTCAACGACACCTATTTGGCCGTTTTTCGCACCCATTTCTCCGAGGAACGCATCATTGTCCAGCGCGTCAACGGCCATGTATTCGCCCAGCCGGAGTGGATCATGGAAAACATGAGCATTCTCACCAACCACTGCCACAAGCAGTTGCAAGTCGAGAGCGAGACCGCCGACCGGATATGGCAGCTCCCGCGCATCGTTCCGTGCCGCAACGGGCAGGACTTTTTCAAGGACGGCGATGGTGGATTTTGGCGCGCCCTCACCCTCATTGCCTCCGCGAAATCCTACGACGTCGCCCAGAATGCGGAACACGCTTTCGAGGTCGGAACCGTGCTTGGCCAGTTCCACCGCCTGGTTTCCACCATGAATCCCCTCAGCCTGCGCGATACGCTCCCCGGGTTCCACGAAACCCCGAAGTATCTCGAGAAATATGATGCCGTCGTCAAGAGTGCCGAAGCGCAGGAACTCATCAAAAGTTCACTGGAGGTGCGCAACCTGCAACGGTTTGTCGAAGCACGCCGTGAATTTGCCCATGTCCTTCAAAATGCCCTCGATGGCGGCGAGCTCAACTTGCGCCTGATCCACGGCGATCCTAAGATCAGCAATATCATGATCGACAACGATACCGGGAAAGGCACCGCCATCATCGATCTTGATACCGCCAAGCCCGGCCTCATCCACTATGACTTCGGCGACGCTCTCCGCTCGCTGTGCAACCGCGAAGGGGAGGAAACCAGCGATATTGGCCAAGTCGCGTTCGATCTCGACCTCTGCGAATCCTTCGTGCGCGGCTACATTGGTCAGGCTAGGGGGTTCCTCACCGAAAACGACAAGAAATACCTCTACGACTCCATTCGCCTCATTACCTTCGAACTCGGCCTGCGCTTCTTTCAGGACTATCTCGCGGGCAATGTCTACTTCCGTGTAAAGTCGCCCGAACAGAACCTCCAGCGCGCCCAGATCCAGTTCCGCCTATGCGAAAGCATCGAAACGCGCAGACGCCAGATCAAGGAGGTGTTGGAGCTGGCGATCATTGGCGGGTAGAAATCCCTTGCCATTCATACGGGTTTAAGTACCTTGTCATCTCACCTGCGCAATGGGCTGCGGCTGTTTGCAAGGGTTCTTTAAAGCATTCTGAAGGTTTCGTTGTACGGAACGGAGGAGATCATGGAAAAGCGTCTGGGCTTTGTGGGCCTGATTATCGAAGACCGCGAAACAAACGCGGCACCCGTCAATGCGTTGCTGTCTGAATTTGGCGACATTATTCTTGCGCGCACCGGCGTACCCTGCCGCGATCGCAACTGCTCGGCCATCACACTGGTGGTCGATGCCTCCACTGATCAGCTCGGTTCCCTCACAGGCCGCCTTGGCCGCCTCGACGGCGTTTCCGTCAAATCCATGCTGAGCAAAAGCAAATGAAAACGCGCATTGAAAAAGATTTTCTTGGCGAAAAGGAAATCCCGGCCGATGCGCCGTGGGGCATCCACACCGCCCGGGCCTTGGAAAACTTTCCTATTCCGGGCAGTCCCGTCTCGCTACGGCTCATTGCCGCACTGGCGCAAGTCAAGAAAGCGTGCGCGCTCGCTAACAAAGATCTGGGTTTTCTGTCTCCCGAAAAGGCCGAGGCCATTGTTGCCGCGTGCGATCTGGTGCCTAGTGCGTCGTGCCCATTGCCGGCCTTGCAAGGCGGTGCCGGGACGTCGACAAACATGTTCATCAACGAAGTGATCGCCCACCACGCAGGCCAGGGCATCCATCCGATCGAAGACGTCAACCTGCACCAATCCACCAACGATGTTTATCCGACCGCCGTCAAGGTCGCCGCCATTTATGGCCTGCGCGCACTCGCCGAAAAAATCGAAGGACTCCAAGGCGCGTTCCAGCGTTTGGAGCGCCAGTTCGCGCACATTCCAACCATTGGGAAAACCGAGCTGGTCGATGCCGTGCCGCTAACGCTCGGTGCAGAGTTCGGCGCATTTGCCGAAGCCTTTGCCCGCGACCGATGGCGCACCTTCAAATGCGAAGAGCGCCTGCGCGTCGTCAATCTCGGCGGCACCGCCGTCGGCACCGGACTGACCGCGCCGCGCAGCTACATCTTCCTCGTCACCGACAAGCTCCGCGAAATAACCGGCCTTGGATTGAGCCGCGGCGAAAACCTCATCGACCAGACCGCCAACGCCGATGCGTTTGTCGAAGTGTCGGGCATCATGAAGGCGGCCTCTGCCAATCTGCTTAAAATATGCGGCGACCTGCGATTGCTGCACATGCTCAGGAAAATCAAACTTCCCGCCGTGCAAGCAGGTTCGTCGATCATGCCCGGCAAGATCAACCCGGTCGTTCTCGAAAGCGTCATGCAGATCGGCATCAAGGTTCAAGCCAACGACTTCATCGTCACTGAATGCGCCTCGCGCGGCAGCTTGCAGATCAACGAGTTCATGCCGCTGCTGGCGGCCGCCTTGCTGGAGTCGTTGGATCTGCTGGCCTGCGCTGCCGGGATGCTGGCCACGCACGCCGTAGGGATCGAAGCCAACGAAGCCGAATGCGCCCGGCAGTTCAACCAGGCACCCGAACTGGTAACCGCCTTCCTTCCGGCCATCGGATACGACCGTGCCACCGAACTGGTGGGTCGCTTCGATGGCAAAGACGATTTCAGAACCTATCTCGAAAATGAGCTGGGGGCGGAGCTGGTGGCCAAAACCCTTTCAGCCCAAAACCTAATGGCACTCGGACACAGATGAAAACAGCACCCAAAAGCTTAAGACTGCACATTGCGTTGTTCGGGCGAACCAACGTCGGGAAGTCGAGCTTCCTGAATTTGATCGCGGGGCAGGATGTGGCGATCGTCTCGCCGCAACCGGGCACGACGACCGATGTGGTGGAAAAGCCGATGGAGCTGCCGCCGATCGGGCCGGTCGTTTTCCTCGATACGGCTGGACTGGACGACACGACCGTGCTCGGCGAAAAACGCATCGGCAAAACCGAAAAGGTGTTCGACCGCGCCGACGTGATTCTCCTGCTGCATGAAGGGGATCTTGTGACCGAATTTGAAAAAGCGGTCGAGGCCAAGGCGGCGGAAAAGAAGATTCCGGTGATCAAAATTGCCAATAAGGCTGATTTGACCGATTCGACTGATCGCTCCTTCCTTCCATGCAATTCCACTGACCTGTCTTCAAGGGACAAGGTGCTGGCTTCATTGAAAGCCGATCTGCTGCGCGTCTGTCCCGACGAGTTTATCACCCCGCCGCCGTTGGTTGGTGATCTGGTGAAGCCGGGCGGGTTGGCGATCTTGGTGGTTCCGATCGATTTGCAGGCACCGAAAGGGCGCTTGATCCTACCGCAGGTTTCGACGATCCGCGATGCGCTCGACTGCGATGCGGCGACGCTGGTCTGCAAGGAGCGCGAATACGCCCATATGCTTTCGATCCTGAAACAACAGCCGGACGTAGTGATATGCGATTCGCAGATGGTGCTCAAGATGGTGGCCGATACACCGCCGGATATTCCATGCACGACGTTCTCGATCCTGTTTGCGCGGTTGAAAGGGGATCTGCGGAAGTTTGCGATGGGCGCGGCGGCGATCGATAAGCTTCAACCGGGCGACAAGGTGCTGATTGCCGAGTCGTGCTCGCACCACGCGCTGGAAGACGACATCGGCCGGGTGAAGATTCCGCGCTGGTTGCGGCAGTATGTGGGCGTCGACGTGCAGATCGACGTCTATTCCGGCCGCGATTTTCCGGACAACCTGTCCGAGTACAAGCTGGCGGTGCAGTGCGGCGGATGCATGCAGAACCGCCGTGAAGTGTTGTCCCGCATTGAAAAATGCGAGGAGGCCGGCGTGCCGATCACCAACTATGGAATGTGCATTGCCCAAACGCAGGGGGTGCTGAAGCGGGTGCTTTCCCCTTTCCCCGCCGCATTGGATGCGTATGAAAAGGAACTGAAATGAAACGTGGATTGCCAAATGTGGATGTTGAAGGCCTGAAGGGCTTCATTCCCGAAGATGAAATTTTCCACTGGTTGGAAAAAACGAAGAACCCGACACCGGAGCGCGTGCGGGAAATCATCCAACGCTCGCTGGACAAAAACCGTTTGGAGCCAGAAGAGATGGCGGTGCTGATCAACGCCGATTCGCCGGAGCTGGCGGAAGAGATTTTTGCCGGGGCGCGTGAGTTGAAGCAACGGATCTATGGCAATCGCATCGTGTTGTTCGCCCCGTTGTATGTCGGTAACGAGTGCGTTAATAACTGCCAGTATTGTGGCTTCCGTTGCACCAACCGTGCAGTGGCGCGCAAGACGCTGTCGATGCCGGAGCTGGATGCCGAGATCGAAGCGCTAGTCAATCGCGGCCACAAGCGACTGATTCTGGTTTATGGTGAGCACCCGGGCTATGATGCACAGTTTATTCACGACACCGTGAAGGAAGTCTATGCCCAGAAACACGGAAACGGCGAAATCCGGCGCGTGAACATTAATGCCGCGCCACTCGACGTTGAAGGTTTCAAGCTGGTGAAATCGGCAGGCATCGGCACCTACCAGATTTTCCAGGAAACCTACCATCAGGAAACCTACAAGAAGCAGCACCCGTCGGGTCCGAAGAGCGAATATCTCTGGCGGTTGCATGGATTGGATCGCGCACAGGAGGCCGGTATCGACGACGTTGGTATCGGCGCGCTGATGGGCCTGTTCGACTGGCGATTCGAAACGATGGCGTTGCTCTACCACACCATCCATTTGGAAGAGCGCTTCAACGTCGGACCACATACGATCTCGTTCCCACGCATCGAACCGGCCATCGGAACGGAAACCGCCACCTACCAAGGGGTCAGCGATTATGACTTCAAGCGGTTGGTGGCCATCCTGCGCTTGGCGGTTCCCTACACCGGCCTGATTCTGACCTGCCGCGAGTCGGTGGAGTTGCGCAACGACATCATCCAGTTCGGGGTTTCGCAGATCGATGCCGGGTCGGACATCGGGGTGGGGGCCTATTCCGCGAAGGACGAGGAGTCCTACAAGAAGAGCCAGTTTGTGCTGAACGATGGCCGGTCGCTCGACCAGGTGATTCGCGAACTGTGCGAAGCCGATTTTATTCCGTCGTTCTGTACTGGTTGCTACCGCCTTGGCCGTACCGGAGAACACTTCATGGAATTTGCCGTGCCGGGATTCGTAAAGCGTTTCTGCACGCCGAACGCCGTGCTGACCTTTCTCGAATACATGGAGGACTACTCTTCGCCGGAAACTAAAAAAGTGGGAATGCAACAGGTCGAACGCGAGCTGAATCGCATGCCGGAAGGCGACCAGAAAACCAAGCTGATCGAACGCATGGAGCAGATCAAACAGGGCGCGCGCGATCTTTACTTTTGAAGGACACCATGAGTATTGACAAGATTCTGGAACGGGCGAGGCAGGGCGCAGAGCTTTCTGCCGGGGAACTGGTGGAGCTGCTGTCGATTACGGACAAGGACGAACTGCAGGCGCTGTACGACTGCGCCTATTTTTTCAAGGAGCAGTATGTTGGGAAGATTGCCTACTTCCGCGGCATCATCGAATGCAGCAACCTATGCATCAAGGATTGCTACTATTGCGGCATCCGGCGCAGCAACACGAAGGTCGAGCGTTTCCAGATGGACGAGGACGAAATCGTCAGGGAAGCATTGTGGACCCACGAGGCCGAATATGGCTCGTGTGTCATTCAGTCCGGCGAGCGGCAGGACGAGCAATACATCGCCATGATCGAGCGGGTGGTGGGCCGTATCAAGGAAGCGACCAAAGGCGAGTTGGGCATCACGCTGTCGCTCGGCGAACAGACGGAAGAAACCTACCGGCGCTGGAAGAAGGCCGGCGCAAGTCGATATCTGCTCCGCATTGAAACCACCAACCCGGAGCTCTATGCCAAGATCCATCCAGCTGACCATAGCTTGGATGTGCGCAAGGAGTGTTTGGCCGCGTTGCGCCGCACGGACTATCAAGTAGGCACCGGCGTGATGATGGGGTTGCCGGGGCAGACGATGGAGGATCTGGCGAACGACATCTTGTTCCTGAAACAAATCGATATCGACATGGTCGGCATGGGGCCGTACATCCCGCACGGCGATACGCCGATGGGCCAAGTGGTTCCTCCGTATACCGACGAGCAGAAAAAACAGGCATTGACGCTCGGCCTGAAAATGATCGCCGTTACGCGGATTGTTTTGAAAGACATCAATATTGCCGCGGCGACCGCGTTGCAGGCGCTGGAATACACCGGCCGCGAGCAGGGCTTGCGCTGTGGCGCCAACGTCATCATGCCGAATGTTACCGAAACCGACTACCGCCCCAAATACCAGCTCTACGATAACAAGCCCTGTACCGACGAAAATTCATCCATGTGCCGCGGTTGCCTGAGCGGGCGCATCAAGGGGATCGGCGAAACCGTGGGCTTCAACGAGCGAGGCGATTCGCCGCACTTCCGCAAGCGGACCGGGGAGTAGACTACTCGGCCTTTTCCCAGACGATAACGCCGGGGCGGGGTGCTTCTTCCCGCACTTCTTCGGCTTTAACCGCCTGGGGCGCGGCCTGGGGTTTTTCCTTGGGCATGAGCAAGTGGTTTATGCCGTCGATGGTGATTCCGAGCATGACCACGCCCATGGCGTAGATGTAGAGCATGGAGCTGCCGCCGTACGCGAGAAAGTTCACCAGGCTGAGCGGGGCAAGCGCAAGAACCAGCGAGAGACGGGTGAACGGGAATGTTTTCGACATGCCGTGCAGAACCATTGAAAGGAATCCGCCGATGGCGATCAATACGGCCACGGCGATAAATCCGCTCAGAAACTGGCTAACCATTTGGTCTGTAATGCTGATATTCATACCGGCTTCCGGACGACCCGGACTCCTCCCTAGGAACCGGAAGCTAGCATTCCGCCAAACCGGGTTTCCAGCTTAAAAAAACTCCTGTTGCTTCGGCTCTTTCCAATCCGCGGAACTTTCTGCATATTCAGCGTCCAATCATTGGAGGATTTGATGCTGACAACGCTTTTACTCATTGTGGTCCTGGTGGTTTTGGCTATTGTGTTCGTGTTGCAAGTTGCGGGAAACACCAAGGTAATTGCCCGGCTGGACGAACTCGGACGACAAGCCGACTCCCAGGCGGAGCAGGGCGAATCGCGATTCCAGCGATTGGAAAAGGATCTGCGCGAGGACGTCGAAAACGTGCGGAAAAAGGTCGATGAATCGCTCGAAAAGAACGGGCGCCAGCTGGGCGAGCGCGTCAAGGAGCTGATCGACACCAACGAGCGGCGATTGGGCGAAATCAGCGGCAAGGTCGAGGAACGGCTCGAAAAAGGGTTCGAAAAGACGACTTCCGTGTTTGCCGATGTACTCAAGCGGCTGGCGCTGATCGACAAGGCGCAGGAAAAGATCGCCGAACTCTCCGGCAACGTGGTTTCGCTCCAAGAGGTGCTGTCCGACAAGCGTTCGCGCGGCGCCTTTGGCGAAGTCCAGCTGTCGGCGCTGATTTCCAACATGATGCCGGAAAACAGCTATTCGCTTCAGTACACGTTCCCCAGCGGCGTGCGCGCCGACTGCGTCTTGTTTCTGCCTGAACCGACCGGAACGATCTGTATCGACTCCAAGTTTCCACTCGAAGGCTACCAGCGCATGACCGACTCGACACTTGGCGACTCCGATCGTAAATCGGCCGAGCAGCAGTTCCGGCAGGACATCAAGAAGCACATCAAGGATATCGCGTCCAAGTACATCATTCCCGGCACCACGTCCGACGGCGCGGTCATGTTCATCCCGGCCGAAGCCGTATTCGCCGAAATCCACGGACACTATCCCGATCTGGTCGAGGAAGCGCAGCGCGCCCGCGTCTGGCTGGCATCGCCCACCACCATGATGGCTGTGCTCACCACTGCTCGCGCCGTGCTCAAGGATGCCGCCACGCGCCAGCAGGTACACATCATCCAGGAACATCTGGTCATGCTGTCGCAGGATTTCGGACGCTTCCAAGACCGCATGGACAAACTCGCCACGCACATCGGCCAAGTGCACAAAGATGTCGACGACGTGCAGATTTCCGCCAAGAAGATCACCAGCCGTTTCACCAAGATCGAAAAGGTTGAGCTGGAAGGGGAGCCCATCGAGGCTATCGAGGAGCCAGACGTTTAGAACAACGACTTGGTGTCGTCTTTTTCCGATACCTGTTCAAATCGGTTGCAGGTGTCGGTGGCTTGAACTTCCTTCTTGTGTAGCGAGCAGTACTGGGTGAAGGGGTTTACGATGTAGTTGGCGCAATAGCGGCAGATGCGTTTGTTTTCCCCTTCATCGAAGACCTCCACCTTGGCGGAACGGTCGGCGTCGGTGAAAATTTTCGGAGCAGCCTTTCTTGCCTTGAACGGCACGTCGGCTTCGGATGCATATTCAAATCCGCACGATGAGCAAGTCAGTTTCTCGCCAACTTTGGCGAAACCTTCGTAGACCGCTTCGCGGTTGAGCAAGGTATCCGCGCCGCATTTCCTACAAATGATTTCTACTGTCTGCATGCGAAAATATGTATATTGGCCGCCTTAGCTGGGCAAGCTGTAAGAGAGGATTTCATGCGAAAGATTTCAGATTGGGGAAACTACCCGGTAATCGAGGCGGACGTCGGCGGGTTCGATACGGCAGACCAACTCCGCCAGAAGCTGGGCAAACCCGGACCGGTCATCGCCTTTGGCAATGGCCGGTCCTATGGCGACGCTTCCCTGCAGGAAAACATCCTGCTGACCCGCCGTTTCAGCAAGTTCCTTTCGTTCGATGAAGCCACCGGCGAACTCTGCTGCCAGGCCGGCGTCCTGCTCTCGGAGATCCTCGACGTCTTTGTGCCCCGCGGCTGGTTCCTACCCGTGACGCCCGGTACGAAACTGATCACGGTCGGCGGCGCGATCGCCGCCGATGTGCACGGCAAGAACCACCATGTCGATGGTAGCTTCGGCCAGCACGTTCTTTCGATGGATGTGATGCGCAGCGATGGTTCCGTGATGACCTGCTCGCCGACGGAGAACGCGGAGTTCTTCAACATCACGACGGGCGGGATGGGGCTGACGGGCATCATCCTGACCGCAGCCTTCCGGCTGCGGAAAATCGAGACGGCCTATATCCGCGAGGAAACCGTCCGCGCGGCCAACCTCGACGAGATCATGGACGGATTCGAGGCGTCCAACGATTGGACCTATTCCGTGGCGTGGATTGATTGCCTGGCCAAGGGCGATTCCATGGGCCGCAGTATCATGATGCGCGGCGAGCATGCCAAGACCGTCGAATTGTTGAATCCATCGCACAAGCATGCGCCGCTCAAACCCAAGTCGGGCATCAAGCTCGATATCCCCGTCATGTTTCCCAATTTCGCGCTCAACCACTGGACGATGCAGGCCTTCAACTTTGCCTACTACAACATGTGCCGGCCGGGCACGCACAAGTCGATCGTCGACTACAACAGCTACTTCTATCCGCTCGACGCCATCGGCAACTGGAACCGCATCTACGGCAAGCGCGGATTCACGCAATACCAGTTCGTCATTCCCAAGGAAGCCGGACGCGAAGGCATGCGAAACATCCTCCGTCGCATCACCGATAGCGGCCTCGGCTCGTTCCTCGCGGTGCTCAAGTTGTTTGGCGAGCAGGAAAGCTTCATCTCGTTTCCCATGGCAGGCTATACGCTGGCGCTCGACTTCCCGATCTCGCTCAAGGCCATGGATCTATTCAAGGAACTCGACGCGATGGTGGCCGGTTATGGTGGACGGCTCTATCTCGCCAAGGATTCCCGCATGGACGCGGCGATGTTCGAAAAAACCTATCCGAACGCCGACGACTTCCGCCAAGCCATCGCCACGCTCAACGACGGCGAAACCCGGTTTGCATCGCTCCTGTCAAAACGCATTGGGGTAACATCATGAAGAATGTACTGATACTCGGGGCCACGTCGAATTTGGCGCAGGCGATGGCAAAGAAGTTTGCGGCGGAAGGATGGAGCCTATCGCTGGCCGCGCGCAACATGGAGCTTCTTCAGCCCGTTGCCAGCGACTTGCAGGTGCGATCAAAGGCGGAAGTCCAAACAGTGGAATTCGACGCCACCGATTTTCCCAGTCATCAGGGCTTCTACGACTCGCTTACAACCAAACCCGATGCCGTGATTTGTGTCTTCGGCTACATGGGCGATCAGCTCATCGCCCGAACCGATTTCGACGAGGTTCGCAAAACCATTGATGTCAACTATACGGGCGCCGTATCTATCCTGAATGTGGTGGCCGCGGATTTTGAGAAGCGTGGCCATGGGTCGATCGTCGGAATCAGTTCGGTGGCGGGCGACCGCGGGCGGCAGAGCAACTATATCTATGGCAGCGCCAAGGCCGGCTTCACCGCCTATCTGGCTGGACTGCGCAACCGCCTGTTTAAATCCGGCGCACATGTGATGACCGTCAAACCCGGTTTCTGCCGCACTAAAATGACTGAAAGTCTGGAGTTGCCCGCCGCGCTCACCGCCAGTCCGGAACAGGTGGCCAACGCGGTTTTCCACGGATTGGAAAAGAGGCGCAATGTGGTCTACACCCTGTGGATGTGGCGCTGGATCATGCTGGTGGTACAGCATATCCCCGAGGTGGTTTTTAAACGCTTGGAGATGTAGATGGCTATTGCGTACTACGTATTGCTGAATAAGAAATACGTAATACGCAGTACGAATTATTCCCCTTGCTTCAGCAACCCACCGAAATATTCGATGGTCTTGGCCAATCCTTCGCGCAGTTGGACTTTCGGTTCCCATCCGAGTTTTTCCTTGGCGAGCGTGATGTCCGGTTTGCGCTGCTTCGGATCGTCGGCCGGAAGCGGCTCGAAAACGAGCTTCGATTTGGAACCGGTCAGTTCGATGACATTTTCCGCCAGCTCGATCATGGTGAACTCGCCGGGGTTGCCAATGTTGATCGGTCCAGTTACATCGTCGCCGGTGGCCATCAGGCGGATCCAACCTTCGATCAAATCCGAAACGTAGCAGAACGAGCGCGTCTGCGATCCATCGCCATAGATGGTGATGTTCTCGCCGCGGAGCGCCTGCATGATGAAGTTGGAAACCACGCGGCCATCGTTCGGGTGCATGCGCGGGCCGTAGGTGTTGAAAATCCGCACGACTTTGATGCGCAGCTTGTGCTGCCGCCAGTAATCGAAAAAGAGGGTTTCGGCGCAGCGCTTGCCTTCGTCGTAGCAGGAGCGGATGCCGATGGGGTTTACGTTGCCCCAGTAGCTTTCGGGTTGCGGATGGACGGAGGGGTCGCCATAGACTTCCGATGTGGAGGCTTGGAACACCTTGGCTTTTACGCGCTTGGCCAGTCCCAGCACGTTGATCGCGCCATGGACGCTGGTTTTGGTGGTCTGCACCGGGTCGAATTGGTAGTGAACCGGCGAGGCGGGGCAGGCGAGGTTGTAGATTTCGTCGACTTCGACGTAGAAGGGGAAAGTGACGTCGTGGCGCATGAGCTCGAAATAGGGATTGTTGATCAAGTGCGCGATATTGGCCTTGCGCCCCGTGAAGAAGTTGTCCATGCAGATGACGTCGCATCCTTCGGCCAGTAGCCTTTCGCAGAGGAAAGAGCCAAGGAATCCGGCACCACCGGTAACCAACACGCGTTTTTTGATTAAATCCTTCATGAATCTCCTTTGGTAATTAAGACCGGCAATGTCGCATTCATTCCGCCGAAAATAAATTCCAATCCTCGGATATTTCTTGGATAGTCGGGTCATGAATTCAAAGAAGCAGATTGTGGGTCGCGAAGAGTGGATTACGCGTTTGCCGAAAAAAGACAAACAACTCTACGCCATGTATTCGTCGGTGGTGGATTGCATCGTGACCGATCAGGCCTTGATGGCAGTGCCGGTGGACGACCATATGGTGCATCGGGGCGACGGCGTGTTCGAGTCGTTCAAGTGCATTGAAGGAAACATCTACAATTTGGGCGATCACCTCGAACGGCTGGAGCGCTCGTGCGGCCAAGTGGGACTCGTGCTTCCGGTGCCGCTCGACGAGATGGCCGACATCGTCGTGCAGACAACGCGTGCGGGTGGTCATCGCGATGCGCTGGTGCGGTTGCTGGTTTCGCGCGGGCAGGGCACCATGGGCATCAATCCCTATGCCTGCTTCCATTCGGAGCTCTACATCGTGGTCTACGATCTCCCGAAGGCGAGTCTTGAGCGGATGCCTGTCGGCGTCAGCGTGGCCGTAAGCAAGATTCCGGTAAAGCCGGGCTTTTTCGCCACGGTGAAAACCTGCAACTACCTGCCCAACGTACTCATGAAGAAGGAGGCGGTCGATCTCGGCGTCGACTTCACCGTATCGCTTGACGAGAACCGCAATCTAGCCGAAGGGGCAACGGAAAACATCGGGATCGTCACCATCGGAAAGGAACTTTTCATGCCGCCTCCGGATCGCGTGCTGGCAGGAACCACCGCCAAGCGCGCCATGCATTTTGCGCAGCAACTGCTAAAGGAACGGAAACTGACCACCGCCGAGTTCCGACCGATCAGCCTCGGGGTGGCGCGCGCCGCCGCCGAAATCCATATCTATGGAACCACCCCGAACATCACGCCCGTCATTCAGTTCGACGGCAAGCCCGTCGGCGACGGCAAGCCAGGGCCGATTGCCGCTACCTTGTTCGACATGCTCAAGGAAGACATGGTGCCCGATAGCCGGAGGCTTACCAAAGTGTTTGACTAATGAACGGCACGGCCATCCACATCACGGGCATTGTCCAAGGGGTCGGGTTCCGCCCCTGGGTGTGGAAAACTGCGACGCGCCTCGGATTGGCCGGTACCGTTCGCAACAACTTCGACGGCGTGCATATCGAGCTCTTTGGAGACCCATCGTTGTTTCTCCAAGCGTTGGAGGCCGACCCGCCGCCGCTTTCAAAAATCGATTCCATCCGAACCGAAGAAATCGAATTCCAGCCGTTGACTGGTTTCCAGATATTGGAAAGCGATGCCGCGGGCGAAGCGCTTCAACGAATTTCTCCCGACATCGCCCTGTGCGACGACTGCCGCCGCGAACTGTTCGATTCCTCCGACCGCCGCCACCACTATCCCTTCATCAATTGCGTCAATTGCGGCCCGCGTTTTTCCATCATTGAAAACATGCCGTACGACCGGTCGAAAACCAGCATGCGCGCCTTTGAAATGTGCGCGGCCTGCCGAACGGAATACACCGATCCCAATAACCGCCGCTACCACGCCCAACCCATCGCCTGCCCGGACTGCGGCCCGCGGATGGATCCCGCCAACTGGGAATCCGCTTGGCGGAACGCGATGCAGCAGGGGAAGATCGTCGCCATCAAAGGGATCGGCGGCTTCCATCTCGCCTGCGATGCGCTCAACCCCGTCGCGGTTTCCAATCTGCGGAAACGGAAGGGCCGCGAAGCCAAGCCCTTCGCCCTTATGGTGCCCGATCTCGAATGGATAAAGACGGTTTGCGACGTTTCGGTCGACGAGGCAAAACTATTACTGTCCCGTGAACGGCCGATCGTATTGCTGAAGCTCAGGGATGGGCAGACAAGAATGTCTGCCCCACATGTGGGACAGGCTTTCCAGCCTGCTCTTCGGAAGATGATAGCGCCGGGACTGAACACGCTTGGCGTGATGCTGCCTTATAGCCCGATGCACGAAATCATGTTCGATCTTTTTCCTCACCCGGTGGTGATGACTAGCGCCAACCATTCCGCCGAACCGATGATCCACACCAACGCTGCCGCCCGTACAAAACTCGGCAACATCGCCGACGTTTTCTTGATGCACAACCGCGATATCGTCAACCGTTGCGACGATTCGGTTTGCTCCGCCCTCGGTGTCCTGCGGCCCGGTCGCGGTGTGGCCCCGGTTTCCATGCCGGTGAACACGGACCGGTGCATTCTGGCCTTTGGTGCCGACATGAAAAACACCTTTGCGCTGGCGCATCACGGACAGGTGACGCTGCACCCGTACATCGGCGATTTGGAGCATCCCGAAGCCCAGCAAATCCTGGAACAGTCTATCGAGCGGGAACTCGCCTGCTTCAAGGTGGCGCCGGAGCTGGTTGTGCATGACCTGCACCCCGACTATTTTTCCACCCGCATCGCCCAGTCGTTTGCCGAAAGGCGCGGACTCCCAACCCTTGGAATCCAGCACCACCACGCGCATCTGGTCGGCGCGCATCCCGGCAAGGCCATCGGATTTGCCTTCGATGGAACGGGCTATGGTTCCGACGGGACCATCTGGGGGGGAGAGGTGATGCTCTATGATGCGGGTGGCTTTGAGCGCAAATTCAACCTGCGTCCGTTCGCCCTGCCAGGCGGCGATGCGGCGGTGAAGGATCCAAAACGTATTTTGGAGTCGTTGCTTTACCAAACATGCGCAACGAAGCTGGAAGCTTCGTCTACATTAAGACAATTGGAGTCGGGCATCAACTGCCCGATGACGTCGAGCATGGGGCGGTTGTTCGATGCGGTATCCGTATTGCTTGGCGTTTGCGAGCGGCCAACCTACGACGGCGAGGCCGCCATGCGGCTCGAAGCCATTGCCGACGAAAGCGAGTGCGGCGATCTCGCGTTTGAAATCGCGGCGGGTGAAATTGATTGGCGGCCACTGATACTCGATTTGCTGGACGAACTTGAGAAGGGCATTCCTGCATCCATTCTGGCGGCGCGGTTCCATAACACGTTGGCCGAAATCGTCTACTGCTGCGGCAAGCGGCTCGCCGCCATCCACGGCAACCTCCCGTGGGTTTTTGCGGGAGGGGTCTTCCAAAACCGGTTGCTGGTGGAACGGATCAAACGGGTGGTGGATGGTGAATTTGAACTGGTGTTTTCCACCTACCCGAACGACAGTGGCATCCCGCTCGGACAAACGATGATTGGAGCACGGCAATGGGCATCGAAATAGAACGCAAGTTTCTGGTGCAAGACGATTCGTGGCGCGCAACCGCTGGAGATGGATTGGACTGCCGGCAAGGCTACTTGGCTTCCGGCGGCGGGAAAACCGTTCGGGTCCGGATGATCGGCGAGCAGGCGTTCCTCACCATCAAAGGCCCAACCACCGGGATAACCCGGTCCGAATTTGAATATGAAATCCCTGTGGCCGATGCCAGCGCAATGCTGTTGCTATGCGGCGGAGCCGTGGTTGAAAAACGTCGCTACTGTGTCGAATACGACGGCATGATCTGGGAAGTGGATGTCTTTGCCGGAGCCAATACCGGTTTGGTCATGGCTGAGATAGAAATCGATTCGGAAGACCAGCGCTTTGGTTTGCCGGCGTGGGTCGGCAAAGAAGTTTCCGGCGATCCGCGTTACTACAACGCCCAGCTGGCCCGGCATCCATTTAAGGAGTGGTTTTTTTTATAATCCCCATTCCTTGCTGCGTTCAACCGCGTTCAACCATCGGCCATGGCGCGTCTGGGCTTCGGCGGCACTGATTCTTGGTTCAAAAATTCGTTCGAGCTCATGGTGCGCGGAAATTTCGGAAAGGTCCTGCCAGAAGCCGACCGCCAATCCCGCCAGTGCGGCCGCACCGAACGCGGTGGTTTCGATCTGTTTTGGTCGATGCACCGGCACTTGCAGCAGGTCGGCTTGGATTTGCATCAGCAGGTTGTTGGCGCATGCCCCTCCGTCGACGCGGAGTGTTTCCATCGTAATGCCCGAATCTTTTTCCATGGCCCGTAGCACATCCAAGGATTGGAAGCACATCGCTTCGAGCGCCGCGCGGGCGAGGTGGGCTTTTCCGGTTCCGCGCGTCAAACCAACGATGGTTCCGCGTGCATGCGGATCCCAATGGGGCGCGCCGAGCCCGGCGAAGGCGGGGACGAAGCATACGCCGCCGGTGTCGGGAACCTGCGCGGCCAAGGCTTCAATATCGGATGCTTTTTTAATAATGCCCAGTTCGTCGCGTAGCCATTGCACTACCGCTCCTCCGATGAAGACGCTGCCTTCCAGCGCATAGTTGACTTCATCGCCCCGTTTCCAAGCCACGGTGGTTAGTAGTTTGTTGGCGGAATCAACGGGCTTTCTGCCGGTATTCATCAAAAGGAAGCAGCCGGTGCCATAGGTGATTTTGGCCAAGCCGGGTTCAAAACAGGCTTGGCCGAAAAGCGCGGCCTGCTGGTCACCAGCGATGCCCGCGATTCGGCTGCCGAAGGCCACGGCGTTGCCGTAGACTTCGCTCGATGACCGCACTTCCGGCAGCATGCTTTTTGGAATACCAAGCAGGGCGAGCAGTTCGTCGTCCCACTCCAAGGTATGGATGTTGAACAGCAAGGTACGCGAGGCGTTGGACACGTCGGTGATGTGTCTTGCGCCGTTCGTCATGTTCCAGACGAGCCAAGAGTCGACCGTGCCGAACGCCAGCTCGCCGCGTTCCGCCTGTCTGCGCGCGCCATCGACGTGGTCGAGGATCCATTTGATCTTGGTTCCGGAAAAATAGGGATCCAGCAACAGGCCGGTCTTGTTCCGGAATGTGGCCTCTGCGCCGTCGGCCTTCAACCGAGCGCACGTGTCGGCGGTGCGGCGATCCTGCCAGACGATGGCGTTATGGATCGGTTGGCCGGTCTTGCGGTTCCAGACGATGGTGGTTTCGCGCTGGTTGGTGATGCCGATGGCTTCAATATCCGCTCCGTGGATTCCCGCTTGGCGCATTGCTCGGAGGGCTGTCTCTTCCTGCGTCTGCCAGATTTCAAGCGGATCGTGTTCGACCCAGCCGGGTTGGGGATACTGCTGCTTGAATTCCTGCTGGGCGACCGCCCGGATGTTGCCCGCGTGGTCGAACAGAATCGACCGCGAGCTGGTTGTTCCCTGATCCAACGCCAGAATGCATTTCATGCGAAGCAGTATAGTTTCCAATTATTGGAAACGAAGAAAAAACTATGCCGACCATTCAGCTTCGGACAGGAACTCGGCGACGATGTCTTTGTAGGCGGGAAGCCGCTGGGCTTTCTTGAGCTTCTTGAACAACTGTGCGCCGTTGGAGAGGTGGGTGGATTGGTACGTCCAGAACTCCTTCATTTTCCCGAGAACGGGATTGTCGCCATGCAGGACGGATTCGTAGCTGGCGAGCACGTCGGCGTGGAAGGCGGCGATGCGTTCGATGTGGTTTTTTTGCGCGATGGTGTTTTTTATCTCTTCGCACAAAAACGGATTGGCGAGCAAGCCGCGGCCGAGCATGAAACGCCTGATGGTGGGGAATCGTTTCTCCAATGATTGGAAAAAGGCGAGATCGTTGATGTCGCCGTTGTAGCAGACCGGCCGTTCCAATATTTGGAAGGCGGCCTCGAAGGCGTCGAGATCGACTGTGCCATCATACATCTGCACGGCAGTGCGGGAGTGTACGATCACTTCGCTGAGCGGATACCGGTTCAGCACGGGAATGAGTTTCATCAACTCGGATGCATTGGAAACGCCGAGGCGCACCTTGACCGAGATGCGACAGGGGCTTTGGACGCAAATCTGGTTGAGGATGGCATCGACGGTGTCGGGATAGGGCAATAGTCCGGAGCCGCGTTTCTTTTTCCGGATCGGCTTATGCGGGCAGCCGAGGTTCCAGTTGACTTCGTCATAGCCGAGGTCGTGCAAGGCCATGGCCATGTGCACGAAGTCGTCGGCATTGTTGCCGATGAGTTGAGGGATGAGCGGCAGGCCGGAATTGTTTTCGGGCAGCACGTCCTTCAGCAGTTTGGGATTGATCTTGTCCGCGCTAACGGTCGGAATGAACGGAGCCATCTCGACGTCGAGTCCCTGGAAGTGGCGGACGAACGCCCGGCGATAGTGCATCGTCGTGATCCCGCGCATTGGGGCCAGGACCAGGACTGGAAGGGTGTCGCCCATTTATGCGCGGGAAAGGTATTTGCGCTCGCGGGTATCGATCCGGATAACTTCACCCTGTTCGATGTATTCCGGTACCTGGACGATCAGTCCGGTTCCCAGGGTGGCCGGCTTGGTGCGGGCGGTAACGGATGCGCCTTTCGCGGACGGGGCGCATTCGACGATTTCCATTTCGACGGTGTCGGGCATGTTCAGCGCCAGCACCTTTTCGCCGGAAATAAGGGCCTTGATACCTTCCATCTCTTCGACGAGGAAGGGCAGGCAGTCTTCGATGTCGTCCCTGACGAGTTCGAATTGTTCGTAGTTTTCGAGATCCATGAAGGCGTAGCGGTCGCCGCTTGGGTAGAGGTACTGGACTTCTTTGGTTTCGAAATAGGCTTCCTGCAGGGCATCTTCGCCGCGATAGGTCTCGTCGACCTTCTGCCGGGTGGCGACGTTGCGGAAGCGCACCTTGTAGATGGTGGTGCCGCCGCGCGCAGTGGGCGACTGCTGCGTAATGTTTTCAATAACGTGGGGCGTGCCGCCGATGTCGATGACGGACGACTTTTTCAAATCACAGGCCTTGATCATACATTGCTCCTTGTTTGGGAAAGGCGGAATATCTCCAAACCATGGCTGGGAATCAAGCCCTTTGAACCGTGTTTTCCGGCGGCGATTATTTTTTGGAGTTGATCATCGCGGCGGAGAATCCGGCGCCGAAGCCGTTGTCGATATTGACGACGGTGATGTTGGGGGCGCAGGAGTTGAGCATGGTGAAGAGCGGTGCGAGGCCGTTGAGGTGCGAGCCATAACCGACGGAGGTCGGAACGGCGATGACGGGGCAGGGGGCAAGACCGCCGACCACGGATGGTAGCGCGCCTTCCATGCCGGCCACGGCGACGATGCAATGGGCGTTTTGGATTTGTGCGTTGTGCGCCAGGAGGCGGTGGATGCCGGCAACGCCGGCATCGTAGATGCGTTCGACGTTGGCACCGGAAATGGATGCGGTGACGGCGGCTTCCTCCGCCACAGGGATGTCGGCGGTGCCGGCGGTGATGACGAGCACACTGCCGGTTTTTTCGCGCGGCACTTTTTCGAGGGTGATGGTGCGTCCAGCTTCGTTGTAGACCAAGCGGTTGTCGAGGTTCCAAAGCCTGGAAAAAAGTTCCGGGCCGGCACGGGTCAGCAGAATGTTGTGGTTGTGTTTTTCTAGTGCTTGGAAAATCTGTTCGACCTGTGCGTGCGTCTTGCCTTGGCAGAAGACAACCTCGGGATAGCCGGTGCGCAGTGCGCGGTGATGGTCGACCTTGGCAAAACCCAGATCTTCGAACGGGAGCTGCTTGAGTGTCGCTAGTGTTTGCGTGAGGTCGGCATCACCGTTCTTGAATTGGTTGAGTAGGTGTTCGAGTTTATCTATTTCCATGGCGGCGTTCCTGGGAGCAGGGCTTTGAATTCGTGGTTGAGTTGGTGCTGGTATTCTTCTGAAAAACCGTCGGAGAGGAACCTGGGATAGGCTTCGTCGATGAAGCGCCGCCAGCTTTCGGTTTCGTGGCCGGGATTGATCGGGAAAAAGTTGCAGCCGATGGCTTGGGCGGTGGCAAGGTCGCCGGGAGCGTCGCCGATCATGAGGATGGCGTTGGAGGGATAGCGGTTGACCGCCGCCATGTTGAAGTGGTCGATCTTGCTGCCCAGTTCGGGGCCGGCGATGACGGAAACGTATTTGGCGAGGTCGTCGCGATACCAGTCCTTGAGCAGGGAAACAGCCTGCGTTTGCGAAATCACGATGGCGTCCGAATGTTCGGTTATGAGCATTAGCGCCTCTACGGCTCCGTCGAAGGGCGGCGGGTCGGGCATGTTTTTATCGATGTCGATGTTAAGCGCGATGCTCCATCCGTAGGCTTCGGCGAGGATCGGGCTGCCGGTACGCTCGGCTTCGGCCTTGAGCGTGGCGTTGCTGAGCGGCAGGCCGGAGTCGCAGTAGATGCGCAGATCGGTCGGGTCGGGCAGCGTGGCGCGGTCGCGCGCTTCCGGCCAGTCGTTGAGCAATTCGAAGGTTTTGCAGAGACCGAGAAAGCGGTTGAGACCGCGGAACGTCGAGTAGAGGTAGGTGAATTCGGCGGCGGCCCGTACTTGCGGCTCGATGGCTTCGAGTTTCCAGTTCCGGATGATGGCGGGGTGGAAATGGTTCTTTTGCTTGGCTTCCATGGTGTCGAAGACGCACCCGTCAGAGTCGATGCCTACAAAAGTCCCAAACCGTGGCAGAAAGTTGATGAGGTCGTCTTTGGTGAATTCTTTCATAAACGCGGTTCCAATGGCCGGAAACAGTAGGGGGGGCGCGCAATGGGGTCAAGCATTGAGCCATAAAACGGTATTTTTTATAATAATTTTATCGTACGAGAGGCCGTGGTGCTATAGATTGCATCCCTATATTACTAAATCCGCATAAACGAATAGAGGAGTGTTATGAGCAAAATCCGAGTAGACCATGTTTTTACTTCCGAGTCGGTGTCCGAGGGGCATCCCGACAAGGTTTGCGACCAGATTTCCGATGCGATTCTCGACGCCTGTCTGGCGCAGGACGCAAAAAGCCGCGTGGCCTGTGAAACGTTGACGACCACCAATTTGGTGGTGAATGCCGGAGAAATAACCTGCGGCGGCTGGGACAATATCGATCCCGAAGCCATCGCCCGCCAGGTTGTGCGCGAGATCGGTTACGACCGCGAAGAACTGTTATTCAGTGCCGACACATTTGAATACATCAACCGCCTGCACGGGCAGTCGCCCGATATTTCGCAAGGCGTTACCGAAGGCCAAGGGTTGTTTTCCGAGCAGGGTGCCGGCGACCAGGGTATGATGTTCGGCTATGCCAGCAACGCCACCGAAGAACTGATGCCGGCACCGATCGCCTACAGCCATCGCCTGCTCGACGAGCTTCAGAAGATCCGCAAGGCCGGAACCATTCCGTACCTGCGCCCCGACTCCAAGTCGCAGGTTTCCATCCTGCACATTGATGGCAAGCCGGTATCGATTGAAACGATTGTGATTTCCCACCAGACCGCCGATGTGCCGTTGACGCAAATCCGCGAAGACCTCATCAAGGTCTGCAAGGACGTGCTCGGCCCGACCGGCCTGCTGAAGGAAGACACCGAATACTTCATCAACCCGACCGGAAAGTTCGTGATCGGCGGCCCCCATGGCGACGCCGGACTGACCGGGCGCAAGATTATCGTCGACACCTACGGCGGCGTCGGCAGCCATGGCGGCGGTGCGTTTTCGGGCAAGGATCCTTCCAAGGTCGACCGCTCGGCCGCCTACTACGCCCGCTATGCGGCCAAGAACATTGTTGCGGCCGGACTGGCCGATAAATGCGAAATTCAGGTGGCCTACGCCATCGGCGTTGCAAAGCCGCTGAGCATCAATGTCGACACCTACGGCACCGGAAAAGTGGACGACCATGTGCTGGACGAAATCCTCAAGGCCGGGCAGATCTTCGACTTCCGCCCGAGCAGGCTTATCGCGGATCTGGGTTTGCTGACACCGAAGGGATGGAGTTATCAAGAATCCGCAGCCTATGGCCACTTTGGCCGTGCGCAGTTCCCGTGGGAAAAGACCGACAAGGTCGATGCGCTACGCAAGGCCGTTAATCTGTAGGTCTGGAATTCCTGGACTTTGGATCGCACCCCGCCCGCGTGGGGTGCTTTTTTATGCCGACGCAGTACGCTCTTGAAGAATCGCGACTTCAGGGTATAGTTTCATCAACTTTTTGAAACAATTCGAAGCAGATGTCCAATAAACGGAAAATAGAACAACTTGAAACGTATCTGCTCGAAGTGATCGAGGGGGAACGCGAAGGTAAAACCGCAACGGTGTTGCGCGGCACCTTGCGCGCGCTGTCCTGGATCTTCACCGTCATCGTGCAGGTGCGGCTGTGGCTCTACCACCACCGCATCATCCGCCCGAATACGTTGGGCTGCCAGGTCATCAGCGTCGGCAACCTGACGGTGGGCGGAACCGGCAAGACGCCCGTGGTGGAAGTGTTCGCCCGCAACCTGCAGCAACAGGGGCGCAAGGTTGCGATCCTCAGCCGCGGCTACAAGAGCAAGGAGCTTCCGTTCCTGCAAAAAATGACCCAGCGCATCACGACCGGTAAAATCGAAACCCCGCCGCGCGTTGTTTCCGACGGCAAACGGTTGCTGCTGGATTCCCATACGGCTGGCGACGAACCCTATATGCTGGCCTCCAACCTGCCCGATGTCGCCGTGGTGGTGGACAAGGATCGCGTCAAGGCCGGCAAGTACGCCATCAAGGAACTGGGCTGCGACACGCTCATCCTCCCCGACGGGTTCCAGTATTTGAAACTCGGACACCGCCTCGATATCGCCTTGGTCGACCAGACCAACCCTTTTGGCGGAGGACACCTGCTGCCGCGTGGCTTGCTACGCGAACCGATGCGCAATATCAAGCGCGCCGGTTTCATCTTCATTACCAAATGCAGCGAGGGCGGCGCCCCCGAACTCAAGGAACAGTTGCGCCGCCTCAATCCCCACGCCGAAATTTCCGAATGCCGCCACGCCGCGAAGTATCTCAAGGATGTCTTTGGGGACATGACCTACAATCTCGATGCGCTCAAAGGCATGAAGATCGCCGCCGTCTCCGGTATCGCCGTCCCCGAAAGTTTTGAGAGGGCATTGCGCGAGTTCGGCGCGGAAATCGTCTACACGCGTCGTTTCACCGACCACCATCGGTTCAGCCAGCAGGAAATCATCAACACCATCAATTGGAGCATCAAGCGCGGCGCTGAGGCGATACTGACTACCGAAAAGGATGCCGTACGTTTCCCGTTCGTCGATCGACGCGATATCCCGATTTTATTCATGCGCGTTGAAATCGAAATGTTTACCGGCGAAGAGGAATTCATGGATTGGATTTCGCGCATCTGCTTCAAAAACCACCGGGTTGCATAAAAAAAGGCGACCCTCACGGGTCACCTTTTTCAGCGGAGGGAAGGAGAATGAAACCCTCTGCCTACTAGCAAGTTCGTTAGGTTGGACGATGTGGCGCCCGTTACGTTCATTTTTGGTCAAAAAAACGCCCGCATGAAGCGGGCGACTCCTGATTCCAAGGCTTTTTGCGTTCCTTAGGCGTGGTATTCCTGGATCGGTTTAACGTTCCAATCATTTTGGGAGATGTAGCGGATAGCCCGTACCGTGGCCTTGGCACCGGATTCGGTGGTGACGATCGGCAGTCCGCGCAGGATGGCTTCGGAGCGGATCTTGATTTCATCCACCCGGGCAACCGGACCGCTGGGGGTGTTGATCAGCAGTTGCACGCCATTCGCCTTCATCAGGTCGATCACGTTTTTGCCCTCGTCGGAAAGTTTGTGGGTGAGCAGCACTTCGAGCCCGGCTCCGTGCAACGCCTGTGCCGTACCTTCGGTGGCCACGAGCTTGAAGCCCATGTCGACAAATTCGCGCGCGACCTCGATGATCCAATCCTTGTCGCGATCCTTCGCGCTGAGGAATACGGAACCTTCCGTTGGCAGCACTTGGCCGGCGGCGAGTTCGGCTTTCCAGAACGCGAGTTCGAAGCAGGTGTCGATGCCCATGACTTCGCCGGTCGATTTCATCTCCGGTCCGAGGATGGGGTCGACACCCGCAAAGCGGTTGAACGGGAAGACGGCTTCCTTCACGGCATACCATTCGATTTTTGGTTTGAATCCGACCATGCCAAGTTCGGCGAGCGTTTTGCCGACGGCGACCTGCGTGGCAATCTTGGCTAGTGGAACGTTGGTGGCCTTGCTGACGTACGGGACGGTGCGCGACGCGCGCGGGTTGACTTCGATGATGTAGAATTCGTTTTCCTTCACCGCGATCTGCGCGTTCATCAATCCCTTCACGCCGATTTCCAGCGCCATGGCGGTGCAGGCGGTTTTGATGCGCTCGACCATATCGTCGCTGAGCGTGTAGGGCGGTATGGAACAGGCGCTGTCGCCAGAATGGATGCCGGCTTCCTCGACGTGTTCCATAACGCCGCCGATATAGACATCCTTTCCATCGCAGATCAAATCGACGTCGACTTCGATAGCATGTTCGAGGAAACGGTCGATCAGGACCGGATGGTCCGGGCTGGCGGCGAAGGCCGCGTTGACGAAAGGTTCGAGTTCCGCTTCTTCGTAGGCGACCATCATGGCGCGACCTCCGAGCACGAACGACGGACGGATCATGACGGGGAAGCCGATGCGGTGGGCAATGGCTTCGGCTTCGGCCATCGTACGCGCGGTGGCGCTCTGCGGTTGCTTGAGCTCGGGCTTGTCCAGCAGTACGCGGAACTGTTCGCGGTCTTCTGCGGCGGCGATGCTCTTGGGCGAGGTTCCAAGGATTGGAACACCGGCGGCGAGCAGACGGTCGGCCAGGTTGAGCGGAGTCTGTCCACCCATTTGCACGATCATTCCGAGCGGCTTTTCGGCTTCGTAGATGTTCATCACGTCTTCGAAGGTGAGCGGCTCGAAATAGAGCTTGTCGGAGGTGTCGTAGTCGGTCGAAACGGTTTCCGGGTTGGAGTTGACCATGATGGCCTCGTAGCCCATTTCGCGCAGCGCCTTGACGGTGTGTACGCAGGAGTAGTCGAACTCGATGCCTTGGCCGATGCGGTTCGGGCCGGAGCCGAGCACGATGATGCTCTGCTTGTCGGTCTTCCGGGTTTCGTCGAGATCGGCGTAGCAGGAGTAGAAGTAGGGGGTGGAAGCCGCAAACTCGCCGGCGCAGGTGTCGACGAGGCTGTAGACCGGAATGATGCCCAGTTTCTTGCGCAGCATCCGGATCTCGTTGCCTTTGCAGCCGCGCAGCGCACCGATCTGTTCGTCGGAAAAACCATTCTTCTTCGCGTGCTTCAGCAGGTCATAGTCGAGCTTGGCGGCATCCTTGATATCTTTTTCGATTTCAACGATCTGCAGGATCTGGTCGATGAACCAAGGATCGAGATGGGTCATCTGGTTGATCTTTTCGATCGAGTATCCTCGCTTGAGCGCCATCTTGATGGCGATGGTGCGCTCGGTGCAGGTGGTGAGCAGATAGGAGTCGAGCTTGTCGGCCTTGACCTTGGCTTCGGCTTTGAGGTCGAGTCCATCGACACCGATTTCCAAAGACCGGAAAGCCTTCTGCAACGACTCCTTGAAATTGCGTCCGATGGCCATTGTTTCGCCGACGGACTTCATGCTCACCCCAAGCTTGGGGTTGGCCGACGGGAACTTTTCGAAGGTAAAGCGCGGCAGCTTAGTGACGACATAGTCGATCGACGGCTCGAAGCAGGCGGGGGTTTCCTTGGTGATGTCGTTGGGTAGTTCGTCGAGCGTGTAGCCGACGGCGAGCTTGGCGGCGAGCTTGGCGATCGGGAAGCCGGTGGCCTTGGAGGCGAGGGCGGAGGATCGTGATACGCGCGGGTTCATTTCGATAATGGCCATCCGACCGGTCTGCGGGTGGATGCAGAACTGGACGTTCGATCCACCGGTTTCGACGCCGATGACACGCAGAACCTTGAGCGAGGCGTCGCGCATGATCTGGTATTCGCGGTCGGTCAACGTCTGGGCCGGGGCGACGGTGATGCTGTCGCCGGTGTGGATGCCCATTGGATCCATGTTTTCAATGGAGCAGATGATGACGGCATTGTCCTTCTTGTCGCGCATCACTTCCATCTCGAACTCTTTCCATCCGAAGACGGATTCTTCGAGTAGGACTTCGTTGGTCAGGCTCGCTTTCAGTCCGCCTTCGGCGATCTCCATCAGCTCGGCCATGTCGTTGGCGATGCCGCCACCCGTGCCTCCGAGCGTAAACGAAGGTCGTACGATAATGGGGAATCCCAGTTCGGTTTCGGCAATGCGGCGGGCGTCGGCAAGGTTGTGCACTTCGTAGCTCCGGAGCGTTTCGATGCCGGCCTCCGCCATCACTTTCTTGAAGAGATCACGTTCTTCGCCACGCATGATGGCGTCGTAGCTCGCGCCGATCATTTCCACGCCGTATTTTTCCAGCGTGCCGTTTTCAACCAGCTTCATGGCGGTGTTGAGTGCCGTCTGGCCGCCAAGGGTTGGAAGAATCGCGTCGGGCTTTTCCTTGATGATGATCTTCTCGACTGCTTCCGGCGTAATCGGTTCGATGTAGGTGCGGTCGGCTGTGGCCGGGTCGGTCATGATCGTTGCCGGGTTGGAGTTGATCAGCGAAACCTTGTATCCTTCTTCCCGCAGCGCCTTGCAGGCCTGGGTTCCCGAATAGTCGAACTCGCAGGCCTGGCCGATCACGATCGGGCCGGATCCGATGATTAAAATATGATGGATGTCTGTTCGTTTGGGCACGTGATATCTCCTGTGTTGTCAAGTTCTTGAAATCAATCTTAAGGGGAACATCTTCTCCTGTGAAGCCAGCTTAGTGATTGCTCTATTTGTTCCCAATACTCCGTGATGCCGAAACAGTTAAGTACTACTTCGTCAAAATTCCTTCGATCTTCATTTTTCAACTCATCTAGCAACGGGAGTACATTTCTAATTGAGATGGGATGAAAAGCATCTTTTATCTGCTCAACCTGATCGGGTTTTAGCAGGTTCGGGTTTAATATCTTCAAACCCTCACGCAGGCGGGCTGAACTTAGATCCAACGCACCAAGCGCTCGTCCAAACCCCAAAGCCTCAATAAAAAAGAGGCCGAGGATGCTGTTCAACAATGCGTGAATCAAGTCGGTGTCCAATTCAGGGATTGTCTTAATGAATGAAACGAGGCGTTGATTGACAAAAGAAGGTTTATCCAACTTGGCAATAAATAAACGTTCCCCGTAATTGATCCCTGCCACCAAATCAGCCATGGAATCCGGCTTCATTTCGTACC
>JAIPJC010000028.1 GCA_021734345.1 Kiritimatiellales bacterium
GCCGCCACGATCGACCGCGGGTTCGCCCCGGCCGTGCGCTGTTCGATCGACACCGCCGGCGAAAGCCCTTCGATGTAGTCCACGTCCGGCTTCTGCATCTGGCCGAGGAACTGGCGGGCATAGGCCGAAAGGCTCTCCACATATTTGCGCTGTCCCTCCGCATAGATCGTATCGAACGCCAGCGACGACTTGCCCGATCCGCTCAGCCCCGTCACCACCGTCAGCTCGTCGCGCGGAATCGAGACATGCACATTCTTAAGATTGTGCTCCCGCGCCCCTGCCACCTTGATCCATTGCTTCATAAAGTTTGTAGTTCCGCCTTTAGGCGGTCTCCCTGTTTTAAGGTTCGTGGTTCCGCCTTTAGGCGGCCAGTCCGCAGAGACCGCCTAAAGGCGGAACTACAGCCCTATTCGCCCACCAAGTTCATTCATCCTCTACCCACATCGCCTTCCCTTCGGAATATGCAACATCAACATTATTGAATCCATTATCTCGGAGCAAAGCTTGCACCTCTTCTTCTGAACTTTCACATAGCGGACCAAGAACCACTTTTTGTATGGGTTCAGAACATGTTCTGAACATATATTTCCCATCTCCACATAATATGGACTCATATAGCGAACAAACGTAGCGTGCTTTTCCCTGTTCCGGTTTAGCAGGAGAAAACCCAAGCTCTGAACAAGGATGATGCAAAGCCACCAATCGCCACTCTTTTTCTTCCTTCCAAAAATCTCTTTTAATCCGATACAGCTCGGGATCAGGAACGGTAATATTGAGCATCTCAACGGTTTGCTTCATCATGCCCCAAACCCCAGAGGGATATTCCTTCCGACATATTTCCTTTATTTGCAAATAGGTCTCCCTAAACAAATGATCCAACTCCTCTACGGTCTTATACACTACAGGACACAAGTGAGTCCGTATCCTCTTATGGCAGTCAGTTGAGATTTCCGGAAATGATTGACGAGCCAATACTTTTGAAGGAAAGTCAATTGCCACACCTTTTCCCCAATTAGCATACCCTCTCCATTGCCCCAGACGATCCTCATGCATTGTAAAACAAGTGCCAAAATGCAGACTGCTATCGCTTATCGTCCGTGCAGTCTGAATAACTTCATCACGCTCTAGCAGCGGAAGTCCTTCTTTATACGCAAGTGATTCTATTGCCTTAACCATGGCGATTCCTTCATAGGCATCATTGGAATTGCGTAAATCTGACAACCAAATGCTTTTTGATTTAACAATGCTCTCAAACGCTTTGCCAGAGCAATAATGGTAGAGTAATTTCGGTGCCTTGTCGCGTTGGCTATCCAGACCCATGTTCAATGCTCACTTCTTGATCTACAACCCCAGAAGCTGTCTCTTTACATGCTGAAACTCGTCCGCTGTCAGTATGCCTTTTTCCTTAAGCTCGGAGAGTTTTTCTATTTCAGTCGCCATTGAAACCGTAGAATTGCTGCCATGTAACCATTGGTTCAATACTTAATACCCTTCATCAGACATGACGCCTTCGCACCTGAACCGGCATCATCTATCAATACTCGTAAACCACCCATTCCATTTTCCTGAAAGCAGGATCGTTCTTTCTAATAAACCAATGCCCAGTGGCTACAGCGCTGCGGTCTTTCCATTCAACAGTGCCGCTTTTCATCCTGAGTTTTATCCCCCTATACTTTCTTCCAGTTAGGAAATCTACATATCGATTATTGCCACCAAGAACCTCGCCCACATATGACTTTTCATTTCCCATACCATAGTATAATTCTACCCCAGTCCATATTCTACCTCCGGCGTGAAGCCACTCGTTCCCAACAACCAATGGATCTCCATCACTTTTCGGCAGTTTCTTTTCTTCAACCTTAGCAATTCCCGACTGTAAATCCTGCCTCATGTGAGGTTGCGATTCTTGCGTCTGATTAAAAGCTCTTCTGCCGTTTATTACAAAAATCAAGCTGTACCCAAAACTGGCCTTCTCTCTGTACATCGTTAGCTTATATTTGGATTCCTCGATGATTCTTTTTTCGTATCCAAATGTGGATCCAATAGATTCCAAGAACGAATCCGCTATACCAAGCTCCTTGGCTAGACCCTTTATGACGCGGACAAACTTCTCTCGTGTTTCTTGCTCCCCATCCTCATTAAAACAATGAGCTGTAACCGTTATCCATTGGACAAAATCCTCAGAGTCGGATTCGATATCACATAAAATTTCGTTATCCACATCTCCAACACGCTGGAGCCGCCCGTTATATGTAACGCAGCCAGTATAATTTCCCCAACTAAGCCCATAGCCACTTGACCAGCCATCAGGCAGTCCTCTTGAAGGAAACAGACCCAGTAGTTGAGGGATTTTTATGCATTCTTCTGGATTCAAGAAAGGCTCAAAAGACGGTGTTTTCATCGCATCCTTATCCCCTTGTTCAGCAGCCTTCTTATACCAGTTTAGTGCTTTTTCATAATCCACAGGAACGCCTTGCCCGGTTGCATAGACCTTAGCAATCTTTTTTTGAGCAGATACATTCCCCTGTTCTGCAGCTAAAGAGCACCACTTAGCAGCTTCCTTGTAATCGATCTGCACTACCTTCCCAGCATAATAAAAGAGCGCCAAATTGTATTGTGATTCAGCATCGCCCTGCTCCGCCGCACATCGAAACCATTCAACTGACTTTTCATAGTCGACGTCGCCTCCCAAACCACATGAATAACAAAATGCCAGACTACGTTGAGCATCAGGATTTCCTTGCTTTGCAGCAAGTTTCCAGCAGTCTTTTGCCGAGGAATAATCTTGGGAAACAACGTAACCATTGTAGTAGATGCACCCCATTTTGAATTGCGCCAAAGCGTTGCCTTGCAATGCGGCATTGCTATACTCTTTGAACGCCTTAAGTTCATCTTTCTTTACTCCTGTACCCGTATAATAATAGTCGGCTAAATTACACTGAGCTTCTGGGAGTCCCTGCTCTGCGGCTTTTTTGTACCATTCAAATGCTCTTTCTGCATCTTGCGGAGCCCCTTCTCCTGTAGAATAAAGAACGCCAAGACCATTCTGTCCTAGAGCACAGCCCTGCTCCGCAGAGCGTTGATAAAACTCTCTGGCTTTTTCATGGTTTTTTGGAACTCCAAGCCCCTTGTGGAAACACTTGCCTAAATAATATTCAGCAACGGCATTATTTTGTGCAGCGGAAAGCGTTAGCCAACGTATCCCTTCTTTGTAATCTAGGTTAACGACTTCTCCTTGAGTATAAGCGAGCCCCAAAGCCAGCTGTGCTGCTGCATCACCTTGCTCTGCCCTTGCTCTCTGCGATAAATCTTCTAAAGCAGAAATCACAACTGAAACATTGAGTACCCAAGCGAGAACAGTAATCAACCATTTGTATTTCATGAGAAAGCCCCTTTCAGGCTACAGCCCTGACACATTGTGCTCCCGCGCCCCCGCCACCTTGATCCATTGCTTAGCCATTCAAGCGCTCCAAAAAACTGGCAGGGGAAAGGATCTCGATTCCATTCCACGATTGGAGATTCAACAGATGCTTGTCGCCGGAAACAATGCAATCGGCCTTTGCGGCATCCGCCGCTTCCAGGATCCGGTTGTCGGACGGATCATCCTTGATCACGTCCACCGGCTGCACCGGCGCCACCAGCAGGGAAATCTCTGAAAAAACATCGATGGCTTGGGTTACTTGTTCCGGGGACAAACCAAACTTTGGGCGAACCCAAACGTTTTTCGCTTCAGCCAGAATTTCCAGGCTGACGGCGTTTTCGACTTCGCCGCACGCAATCAAACGCAGAAGCTTGCGGGGAGTTCCATCGGAAAGCGTAGCAGAGACCAGCACGTTGGTATCGCAGACGATTTTCATTGCCCGTTCCGCAGGGCAGCGATCTCGGCCTCGATATCCTTTGCCGTAAAGCCCTGTTTTTCACGCACCGCATCCCCCATCGCAAACACGGCTTCCAAACGCTGCTGCCGCTTTATGTACATTCGGGCGGCTTCGCGCAAGAGTTCCGAACGACTGCGCGACTCGCGCTTTGCTTCCGCATCGATCTGTTCGAGCAGCGCATCTTGAAACGAAATATTGACCGTTACATTCATGACAAACAACCCTCCGTGATTCGCCGCCTATATACAAGGATTGTATCTATCTGTCAAATCGGGTTCTGAGCCATCAAAGCGGCTCTTTGTCCGCACGGGATCGAGACATGCACATCCTTGAGATTGTGCTCCCGTGCACCCTCCACCCTGATCCATTGCTTCATAAAGTTTGTAGTTCCGCCTTTAGGCGGCCTCCATGTTTTAAGGTTCGTAGTTCCGCAAAGGTTCGTAGTTCCGCCTTTAGGCGGCCAGTCCGCAGAGACCGCCTGAAGGCGGAACTACAAACCTTCAAGATACCTCTCCTAATCGTCCCGGCCATCGCCCATGTCCAGAACAGGATATTCCCGCCAGTGCTTCAATACCGCTTCGCGCCCTGTCTCGGCAATAAAATCACCCACACTAGAAAATGGCCAATCTTCCCATTTCCCGACGTAGCCATGTTTCACTGGATTATGGTGAATATAGTTTCTGGCAACGTAAAAATGTCGATCAGATCGAATCCTGCGATCCACACAACGGTGCCAGCATTTCCGTCCACGCAAACCCTCTTCCCCGTTCCAAATAAAAGAAGTCCGGCCATGAAGCCGGCCGATCTGCACGAGGGTCGCCTTTAAGTCATCAAGACGAACCAAGGCATGCCAATGATTAGGCAGGACGCACCACGCATGAAGAGCGCAACCTTCTGAAGAAAGCACCTCGACTAGGCTCGACTCGAATTCCTCCATTCGCGAAGGGGCTGTCCCCATGATGGGTAGATGCTCGTAACAAGCGGCGGATAGATGGAAGCACTGGATTCCCTCGTTTTCAAAATGAGGAGGGCTATGCCATGGGCGAAGATGCTTGCGGCGATTGGACAGGATTTGGCTCTGTTGCTCATCGGTTAGGCTTCGCCAAACGTACATACCCCATCCTTTTCCAGACCGCCTAAAGGCGGAACTACGAACTTATACTCTTCTTCCCGCGGTAGTTGAACAAATCCTTGAATGCATAGGACTCGGGCTTGGCGAATGCGTTCAGGGCTTCGAGGATCTTTTCCTGCATGTGCATCGTCAGGCGACGACCCTTGCGGGCCTTTTGAACCTGCTTATGGGTGATGAATCCCGGCACGGCCGCGTTGACCAGATCGTGGTTCTTGATGTCCTTTTCGGTCATGATGGTGTCCAAAGGCTGGACGCCGACGTTCATATTGATTTCTTCTGTCATGGTTTTCCTTTTCGTAATGCGTAATGCGTAATGCGTAATGCGTAATGCGTAATGCGTAATGCGTAAAAAAGTGAGACCCGTTGCCTTACAAATGCAAGTTACGAATTACGGATTACTCGTTGCCCATATTTTTCTCCACCAAACGGCCCACCTCTTCCAAAATATCGTCAACGCTCTTCAACGTTGCCAGCTTCACGAGCAACTGCTTCTTACCAAATAGACCCTTCACATAATAGGGAATATGCGTGCGGAACTGGATGCAGGCCGCCTCTTCCGGCGGATATTTGTTCGGGCGCGCCAACCCGCCCTGCCTCAGCTCGTTCAGCTCAACCAGCCGCCGCAGGTGCTCCGCCATCATATTGAAAAGGTTCGTAGTTCCGCCTTCAGGCGGCTGCTCCAGCATGGGCCGCCTGAAGGCGGAACTACGAACGTTCTTTACCTCTTCAAAGATCCACGGGTTGCCGATGGCGCCGCGGCCGATCATCACGCCATCGACTCCGGAGGTGGCGACCATTCGTTCCGCGTCGGCGGGTGTGTTGACGCCGCCGTTTCCAATGATCGGAATATTAAGTGCCTGTTTCATTTCGCCGAGTTTTTCCCAATCGGGGTCGCCGCCGTGGAAATGCTTGGCCAGCCGGGCGTGCACGGCGATCATATCCGCGCCGCTCGCTTCCACCACCTTGGCGAGTTCGAGGTGGTCGGCGGTTTCGTGGTTGAAGCCGATGCGGGTCTTTACGCTGACCGGCAGCGTTACGGCTTTTTTGACGCTTTCGATGATGGCTCCCATCAGCGGAAGTTCCTTGAGCAACGCCGCGCCGGCACCGCGCGATACGACCTTTTTGACGGGACAGCCGCAATTGATATCAATCCAGTCGAACCGTCCGTCCTGCTCAATGATTTTCGCCGCCTCGGCCATCGCCTGCGGGTCGCGTCCAAAGATATGCCCGGCGATGGGGTGTTCGCCCGGGGCGGGTTCGAGCATCTGGAAGGTCTTGCCTCCGTCGCGGATCAGCCCCTCGGAGCTGGCCAGTTCGGTATAGACCGCGCCCGCGCCGTGCTCCAGGCACAGCGTGCGCATCGCGGCGTCGGTATAGCCCGCCATCGGAGCCAGCACCACGGGAAAGGCGATCTCCACATTTCCAAATTTGAGAGGCTTGAGTTGCATAATAAATGTTCGTAGTTCCGCCTTCAGGCGGTCCCGCACGCTTTTCCGCCCAAAGGCGGGACTACATACCTATCTCCGGGACGATGTAAACTGTGAACTAAATTATATTCGGCAAACCGCGCCCGAATCTATTTAATGCGTTTAATTTGCACGGGAGAATCATATGGGCGGAGCGATCATCGTTGTCATTTGCATTATCGGATCGGTCATCTGGGGACTCCGGGCCGGGAAGAAACGACGCAGCGCCATGGGCGAGCTGGCGGCTCGGCTGGGATTGCAGTTTGCGGCCGAGCGGGACTACCGGATCGCCACGCGCCACGCGTTCCTCAACAAGCTGAACCATGGAACGAACCGCTACGCCTACAACCTCATCCGCGGCGAATACCAAGGCCGCGAGATCGCGGCGTTCGACTACCACTACGAAACCCATTCGACCGACTCCAAGGGCCGGCGGGAGACGCATCACCACCACTTTTCCTTTTTCATCCTGGCCTTGGAAAAAGCGTTCCCCGAGCTGGCCATCACCCGGGAAGGCATCTTCTCCAAAATCGCGCAGGCCGTCGGGTTCGACGACATTGATTTCGAGTCGCACGAGTTTTCAAAAAAATTCGCCGTCCGCTCGAAGGATAGGAAATTCGCCTACGACTTCTGCAACGCGCAGATGATCGACTACCTGCTCGACCACCCCGGCATCAACATCGAGGTCGACCAAAACGCACTCGCGCTCGGCATCGACACCTGCCTCAAAGTCGAAGAGATCGAACCGCACCTGAACCAACTTACCCAGATTCGTTCACTAATGCCGAACTACCTTTTCGATGAATAATTTTTGACAGGATTAACGGGATTTACAGGATGAAGACTGTTAACCCCGTGAAAAATAAGGAATGAAATGAACCAATCCTATATTGCTCTTTCAGGCATCAGTTTCATTATCGGCTTCGTCATGTCAATCTGGCCGCGTGTTTGCATAGATCGTTATAAGAAAATCCTGCAACAGCGGGGCAAGAACCCTAATCAACGCATTACTATTGCGATGATGAAGGAACTCGACTCTAAGCTTTATCGAAAATATCTGACCGGACTCTTCCTCTGGACTCCCTTTGGGATTTCGTTTACCGGCTTTATGTTGGCCGCCATATTCCTAGATAAATAAGGGAAGCATAATGGAACTAATCATCATAGGGATCGTGGTGTTGATGCCAGTGGTGTTCGCGGTGGCGACGTACAATACGCTGGTGGCGTTGCGGAACCATATTGCGGAGGCGTGGAGCGATATCGATACGGAGCTGAAGCGGCGCTACGAACTGATCCCGAATCTGGTGGCGACGGTGAAGGGCTATGCCGCGCACGAGCGCGAAACGTTGGAGCGCGTCGTCGAACTCCGCAACCTTTGCATGGCCGACCACGGCAGCGTCAGCCACCAGGAGGGCACCGAAAAGCAACTGGTCGGCGCGGTGCAGAAGCTCATCGTGCTGGCGGAGTCCTACCCCGACCTGAAGGCCGACCGTAACTATCTCCAATTGCAGAAGGAACTGGTGAACACGGAAGACCGCATCCAGGCGGCGCGGCGGTTCTACAATGGCAACGTGCGCGACTATAAAAACAAATGCGAAGCCTTCCCGAGCAACCTGATCGCCAGTCTGTTCAACTTCAAGCCGCGCGCTTTCTTCGATGTCGATCCCGCCGTGCGCGAAGCGCCCAGTGTGAAACTTGATATCTGAAACTTGAAACCTGAAAACGGAGCAACTAAATGAAAAGCCCAGTCAAAGCCTATGAAAACATTCCGTTCCTGAACAGCGAAGCCTGCCGTCCCGTGCGGCTTCAGCTCGAATATCTCCACCCGGAAGAAACCATGAAGGCGCAAGGCGTGAAGTCCACCATTGTACTATTCGGCAGCGCGCGGATTCCGTCATCCGAGAAGCTTGCCACATGCAAGAATCCAAAACTCGCCGCGCTAACGCCCTACTACGAAGAGGCGCGCAAGCTATCCCGGATCGTGAGCACCACCTGCCAGACCAACCACGAATGCGAATACGTGATCGTGACCGGCGGCGGGGGCGGCATCATGGAGGCCGGCAACCGCGGCGCGCACGAGGTGGGTTGCAAATCGATTTCGCTCAACATCACGCTGCCGCACGAGCAGGAGCCGAATCCGTACGTGACCGAAAGTCTCTGCTTCGAGTTCCGCTATTTCCACATGCGCAAGATGCACTTCCTCCTGCGCGCCCAAGCGGTCTGTATTTTCCCGGGCGGCTTCGGCACCTTCGACGAGCTGTTCGAAGCGTTGACCCTCATCCAGACCGGCAAGATCGCCCCCATGCCCGTCATCCTCTTCGGAACGGAGCACTGGAAGCGTTTGATTGACTGGGACTATCTCGCCGAGTGCGGACTGATCGCCCCGAAGGATCTCGACCTGATCACCTTCTGCGACACCGCCGAAGACGCATGGAAAACCATAACCGACTTCTACGCCTGAGCTACCTGCCGAAAGGGATTCCAAAATCCAGACCATTCGTATATGGTTTGCGCACCTTAAAAAAGGAGTCGGAATATGAAAGCTATCATGCATATGGGAATGGCCGCGCTGGCGGCTGCCGTATTGTCTGGCTGCGCGGGCATGGCATTCAACCGGATAGACCTCACGCTCAACCGCAACATCACCGTTGGGCAGGAATTGGTGGATCTGCAAACGGCCCACGAAAAGGGCGTGATCAACGACACCGAATACGCGAAGGCCAAGCAAAACATTCTTGATATGGTCGATGCCTTTGGCGACCTGAAGAAAGACAAATAGGCCCCATGCAGAGACGATGCTTTATCCAGACAGGTGCCGTGGCCGTCGCAGGCATCGCGGCCGCCAAGGCGGCGGTTGCGGAACGCCCGAACATCCTGTGGCTGACCAGCGAAGACGACAATGTCGGTTGGGTGGGCTGCTACGGCAACCCGCATGCGGAAACCCCGAACATCGACAAGCTGGCGGCGGAGGGCTTCCAATACATGCACGCCTACGCGAACGCGCCGGTCTGTGCGCCGTCGCGCTCCACCTGGATCACCGGCATCCATGCCATCTCGATGGGCACCCACCCGATGCGTAGCCGCTACGAGATTCCGCACGGGCTGATCAAATACTATCCCGACCACCTCAGGGCCAACGGCTACTATTGCGGCAACACCCCCAAGACCGACTACAACATCGGCGGGCGCGACGACAAGGAATGCTGGAACAACCCGCAGAAGGTGGACTGGGCCGCGCTCAAGCAGAAGCAACCCTTCTTCCAAGTCATCAACTCCAACGCCTCGCACGAAAGCAAGGCGCAAGGCGATGTGGAAAATACACTGCACGACCCCGCCGACACACAACTGCGCAAATACCATCCAGACCTGCCGGACGTCCGGAAAAACTATGCGAAATACCACGACGCGATGAAAACGATGGATGCCGAGATCGGTGCGTCGCTCCAAGCGCTGGAAGCGGCCGGGCTGGCCGGCAATACCATCGTCGTCCAGTGCTCCGACCACGGCGGCGTAATGCCGCGCAGCAAGCGTTTCCTCTTCGACAGCGGTCTCCACTGCCCGCTGATCATTCGCATTCCGGAAAAATTCAAGGCCCTGTGGCCGGCGGAAAAAACCGGAATGAAGATCGACCGGCTGGTCAGTTTTATCGACATGCCGAAGACCTGGCTCAGCCTTACCGGATCGAACGTGCCGGGCACCATGCAGGGGACCATCTTTCTCGGTCCGCACACCGAACCGGAAAAGGAATTCCACTTTGCCTTCCGTGGCCGCATGGACGAGCGCATCGACAACGCGCGAGCGGTATGCGACAAGCAGTTCCTCTACATCCGCAACTACATGCCCTACGTCCCGTGGATGCAGCACCTCAACTATCTCTGGAAAATGAAGGCGACCGTGGCCTGGGACGAGTACGTCACGGCTGGCAAGGCCAGCGAGGTCGAGGCCCGGTTCTTCGCGCCCAAGCGCTGGACGGAAGAACTCTACGACAACCGCAAGGATCCCGACAACGTTGACAACCTGATCCAAAATCCGGAATACCGGGTGGTCGCCGCACGCATGCGCGCCGGGTTGCGCTCATGGCAGGAAACCATTTTCGACGCCGGCCTCATGCCCGAGTCCGAAATGGTCAAACGCGCCGCGGCAAACCATACGACGATCTACGAAATGGTGCGCAACCCGAAACTCTACAACCTCCCGGCCCTCATCAATGCCGCCGACGTCGCGCTGGCAAAATCCTCCATGACCTTCCCCATGCTCATGCAAATGATCAAGGATCCCGACTGCGGCATCCGCTACTGGGGCGCCGTCGGCTGCTTCCTCGTAACCGCCAAACCCGACGGCATCGACGCCCTGCTCGAAGACGAATCGCACGAAGTGCGCGCGATGGCGGCTTGGCTCCTGATAAAGACCGGTGAAAAGGAAAAGGGACTCGCGTGCATGGAAAAGATGCTCAAGGAAAAATCCTACGCGACGCTCTCCGTGCTCAATATCATCGATTGGATGGGTGACGACGGCCAAACCCTTATTCCGCTTGTCCAGACCTTGAAACTCACGGGCGACGAAAAGCGCATGCAGGCCGACCTGCAGACCAAGCAAGTTGGTGCGCCCGCAGGCAACCCGGAAAAAGGATAAACCATGCGCATTACAAGGCTTGCTATCGCCGGACTTGCGGCAGGGTTGATCTCTACCAGTGCCCGGGCCCAGTACCACACGTACGACGTCTGGAACGAAAACTTCACTGTGCAAGCCCTGCTTGGCGCCGTGCAGTTCGACAACCTGAAATTCAAGGTGTCCGACAGCACGACGCCTGAAGAAATCGATCTTTCCCTTATACCGCAACTCGGCGGGGCATGGGGCACCCTTCCCAAGGGTGATCGGCTCCAATACGGGTTGGAATGTTCCTTCCTGCTCGGCTTCATGGCCGACAAGGTCAACTACATCTATCTCGGCGGAGGCGGCGCGCGTGCCAGTATCTCCACCTCCATGTGGATGTTCGATTTGGCTGGCGGCGTTTATGCCAACCTGTTTCTGGATAAAAGCAAGAAGGTTCGCCTCTATGGTGGCGCGGGACCGCTGATGGTCTATGCCGACTACCAGAACGATACGGCATACGACGACGGAACCACGCCCGCCGACAATACCAACGAGACGGCGTTTGGCGTGGGCGTCTACGCCCGCACCGGCATCGAGTTCCGCATCTACGAACAAGGCATGCTGGGCATGGGCGCGCGCGGCTCCTGGTCCTCGGTCGACTTCTCCGACGTCGGCGGTAGCTCCGATCTCGTCGGCCTCGCCGTGTTTGTATCCTTCACCGCCGGATTTTAGCTTCCAGCCCGCCCGTCAGCCCGCTATCCTGTTCCGCTCATGAAAAAGAACGAACAGATGCGGCACTCGGAGCGCAAACGGGTCGAGCTGGATTTCCAATGGCCGGACGTCCCGTTCAACATTGTGCTGGTCGAACCGTCGATCCCGCCGAACACGGGCAACATCTCGCGGCTCTGCGCCGCCACCGGCTCCGTCCTCCACCTCGTGGAACCGCTCGGCTTCGACCTCTCCGAAAAGCAACTGCGCCGCGCGGGTCTCGACTATTGGGACTCCGTCGACCTCCGGACCTATCCAGACCTCGGAACCTTTTTCACGCAGAACCCCGGCGGCAGCAAATATTTTTTCAGCACCGCCGGACACCAAGGCTACTCGGAAGTGGCATACGCCCCCGGCGACTATCTGGTCTTCGGCAATGAGACGGTCGGCCTGCCCGATGCGCTGCTGGCAGAACATCCGGCGCAGGTCTGCAACATCCCTATAAAGCTCGATTGCGTCCGCTCGCTCAACCTGTCGAATTGCGCCGCGATCGTACTCTATGAAGCGTTGCGACAAAATAATCGGTGATTTTTGAACGCGTGTTTTTTTGTGCGGTCATAATCCGCATCAATCATCAACAAGGAGTTACTGGTATGGCAGGAATTGAAGTGATCAATCAAAAGGTGCGCGAGCAAAGCGCATTCGTCCCTGTACTCAAAGCCGAAATCGGCAAGGTCATCGTCGGGCAGGAATACCTGATCGACCGACTGATCATCAGCATGCTGGCCAACGGCCACGTCCTGCTCGAAGGCGTGCCCGGTCTTGCGAAAACATTGACCATCAACACGTTGGCCTCTGCGCTCGACACCTCGTTCCAGCGCATCCAGTTCACGCCCGACCTGCTCCCCGCCGACCTCATCGGCACGCTGATCTACAACCAGAAGGACGGCGACTTCATCATCAAGAAGGGCCCCGTCTTCGCCAACGTCATCCTCGCCGACGAAATCAACCGCGCGCCCGCCAAGGTGCAGAGCGCCCTGCTCGAAGCCATGCAGGAGCGGCAGGTCACCATCGGCGACGAAACCTTCAAGCTGCCCGCGCCCTTCCTCGTGATGGCCACCGAAAACCCGATCGAGCAGGAAGGAACCTATCCCCTGCCCGAGGCGCAGGTCGACCGCTTCATGCTCAAGCTCAAGGTCGGCTATCCGACCATCGCGGAGGAGCGCCGCATCCTCGACCGCATGGCGCACTCCAACACCGAGATCGCCGTCAACGCCGTGCTGCACCCCGACGAAATCCTCAAGGCGCGCGAGATCATCGACGAAATCTACATCGACGAAAAGATCAAGGACTACATCCTCAGCATCGTCTTCGCCACGCGCGAACCGGCCAAGTACAACCTCGACATCGCCGACTACCTCCGCTACGGCGCATCGCCGCGCGCCACGATCTGCCTGACCATGGGCGCGCGCGCCCATGCCTTCATGCAGGGCCGCGGCTACGTCACCCCGCAGGACGTCAAATCCATCGCGCCCGACGTGCTTCGCCACCGCATCATCGTCTCCTACGAAGCCGAGGCCGAAGAGCTGACCTCGGAAGATTTGATCGAGAAAATCCTGAGCGAAATTCCGGTTCCGTAGGTATTGCCGACTTCCGATTGATGATTTCCGATTAAATAGCTCTGCGAGCAGGATTTATGGATCAGAACGAACTAAAGGAACGTACACAACAATTTGCATTGCGGCTGCTCAAGCTCACGGCAGCACTTCCTAATACTCCGGAAGCACTAGCGATACGAAAACAACTTGTGCGCTCAGGAACATCCGTTGGCGCAAACTACCGTGCATGTTGCCGCGCCCGTTCGCGGGCAGAGTTCATTGCAAAAATCGGAGTCGTCATCGAGGAGGCTGATGAATCCTGTTTTTGGATGGAACTGATAATAAAAGGTGAAATGCTGGCGCAATCCAAAGTCGAATCATTGCTTCAAGAGGCCAATGAACTAACTGCCATCATGACGGCATCGCGCAAAACGGCACAGGACAGGAAATGAGCAAACCAATCGACAATCGGCAATCATCAATCGGCAATTCTCTGGACCACAAAGAACTGCTGAAGAAGGTTCGTCGAATCCAGATCTCGACGAAGCACGCCGTCAACGACGTGTTTGCGGGGCAGTACCATTCCACCTTCAAAGGCCGCGGGATGGAGTTCGACGAGGTCCGCGAATATGTGCCCGGCGACGACATCCGTTCCATCGACTGGAACGTGACTGCCCGCACCGGCTCGCCGCACATTAAGAAGTTCGTGGAAGAACGCGAGATGACCGTGATGCTGGTGGTCGACGTCAGCGCGTCGAACCTGTTCGGCAGTGGCACGCAGATGAAGCGCGACCTCGCCGCGGAGGTCGCCGCCGTGCTGGCCTTCTCGGCCATCCGCAACAACGACCGCATCGGCCTGATCCTCTTCGCCGAAGAGGTGGAAAAATATATCCCGCCGAAAAAGGGAACGCGCCACGTGTTGCGCCTCGTCCGCGAAATGCTCTCCCACCAACCGCAGGGGAAAGGAACCTATGTCGCTCCCGCACTCGACTACCTCAACCACGTCAGCACGCGCAAGAACGTCACCTTCCTCATCAGCGACTTCATGTTCAGCGATGAATACGAAAAGCTGTTGAAGATTACCGCCCGCCGCCACGACCTCATCAGCGTCGTGATCGGCGACAAGCGCGAAATCGCCTGGCCGGACATCGGCGTGGTGAACTGGTGCGACGCGGAAACCGGCGAGCAGGTACTCGTCGACACCTCCAGCCGGAACGTGCGCGAGCGACTCGGCATCGAGCAGACCCGCCGCGCCGGAATCGTCGACGAGCTCCACCGCAAGGCCGGCATCGACACCATCCGCCTTTTCGCCGGCGAGCCCTACGACAAGCAATTCATCAAATTCTTCCGCCAACGCGCCCAACGCAGATGACGACGAAACCGCAAAAACACAAAGACGCAAAGGACGTAGACGGAGCATCCTGCTCCGTTGGATTAGTGTGCTGTGCATTGCTCCTTCTTTTCACAGGTTGCAAGAAGGAGGAAACCAGGAAGCTTCCGAAAGACCGGCTGACGGTGGACTATTCGATCAGCAGCGATACGATCCATGTGGGCGATCCGGTCGAGCTGGTGGTGACGGCCTACTACCCGACCAACGGCGTCCTTGAACTTCCTGAGATCGGGCGGGAGAAGGATGTCGTACTGCTCAAGCGCGACTGGAGCAGCGAACCGCGCGAAGACGGACTGGCCCAATCTTCCACCCGTTATTCCCTCACCTCTTTCCGTTTTGGCGAGCACGTGGTTTCCACCAACACCATCACCTGCCGGGTCGGCGAGACGACCTTCGCCACCAACTTCCCAAATATCGTCCTCCACGTCGAATCAACCTTGGCCAAGGACTCCTCAACCGAGATCGCCGACATCAAGCCGATGCAGAAACTGCCCGGCCGCGTGCCGCGCTGGCTCTATATCGTGTTGCTGGTCGCCGCCATCGCGTTCCTGGTCGGCCTGCTGAGTTCCAAACTCTGGAAAAACCGCGCGGTGCTCATTCCCAGCGCGCCGCCGGTCCCTCCGCACATTCTCGCGTTTAAAGCCTTGGAAATCCTGAAGAGCAAGGGACTGCTGGAAAAGGACGAGTGCGCGCCGTTCTATACCGAGCTTTCGTTGATCCTGCGCGCCTACCTCGAAGGCCGCTTCCACCTCAACGCGCCGGACGAAACCACCGATGAAATCGTCGAAGAGATGAGCAAATCGCCCGAACTCAACGGCCGCCAGCGCAACATCCTGCAGGAGTTCATGCGCCAGGCCGACATCGTCAAATTCGCCAAAGGCCATCCCGACCGCAACACCATGGAATCCGCCTTCGCCACCACCAAGCAGTTTGTAGAGGAAACCAAACAAGATCCGGCAGACCGGACTGATACGACCGATCCATCAAGTTAAGGCCATGAGATTCGCCCAGCCCATTCTATTGTTGTTGCTCCTGCTGGTTCCGCTGCTGGTGTGGCTGAAGCATTTCATGCAGCGCAGGCAGTCGATGCAGTTCAGCAACGGGTCGGTGCTTAAAGACCTACCAAAAGGCTGGCGCGTCCGGGCCCAGCCGCTGCTACCCGTGTTGTACGCCCTCGGCCTCGTCTGCCTGATCGTCGCCCTCGCCCGCCCGCAGCGCGGGCTGGACGAGAGCCGCGTACGCACCGAGGCGGTCGACATGATCCTGTTGGTCGACCTTTCGGAGTCGATGGATACGCAGGATTTCGTGACGCTCACCCGCCGCATGAGCCGCCTCGACGCCGCCAAGGATGTGATCGAACGCTTCCTGGAAAAACGCCCCAATGACCGCATCGGCATGGTCGGCTTCGCCACCCTGCCCTACGCCGTCGCCCCGCTGACACTGGATCACAGCTGGCTGGTCAGCCGGCTGGAGGGACTCCACACCGGCATGCTCGATGGCCGCCGCACCGCCATCGGCGACGGCATTGCCTCGGCCGTCAACCGGCTGCGCGAAAGCAAGGCCAAGAGCAAGCTGATCATCCTGCTAACGGACGGCTCGAACAACTTCGGCACGCTCTCGCCCGAAAATGCCGCGCGCGCGGCGGAAGCGCTGGGCATCAAGATCTACACCATCGGGGCGGGCGGCGCGCGCACCGGCTTCTTCATGCAGCAGCAGGAGGTCGATGAGGACACCTTGAAAAAAGTCGCAAGCGCCAGCGGCGGCACCTTCTTCCGTGCACGCGACCTCGAAACGCTCGAGGCCGTCTACGAGAAGATCGACCAGCTTGAAAAAACGGAGATCGAAGTCGAGCAGTTCACCAGCTTCGAGGAGACGGCCAAGGGATGGATCATTGCCGGGATTGTGCTTTTGGGAATGGAGCAGTTGTTGGGTTTAAGTCGGTTGGGGAGACTTCCCTAATGCGTAATGCGTAATGCGTAATGCGTAATGCGTAATGCGTAATGCGTAATGCGTAATGCGTAATGCGTAATGCGTAATGCGTAAGAAGTGTGAGTTACGAATTACTCATTACGAGTTAAATTTTTATGAAATGGAACAATCCAGATATTCTGCTGTGGCTGCTGGCCTTGCTGCCGCTGCTGCTCGTTACCGGACTAATGATCCGGCGGCGCGAGACGTTGCTCGCCAAGATGGCGGAAAAGGGTCTATGGGAAACCATGCTGCCCGGTTATTCGGTCAAGCGGCGACGCATGAAAAACCTGCTGCGTGTATTGGCGCTGGCGTTGGCGCTGGTGGCACTCGCCCGGCCGCAGTGGGGCTTTAAATGGGAAGAGGTGCGCCAGCGTGGGCTGAGCATCATCGTTGCGCTCGACACCTCGAAGAGCATGTTGGCGCAGGACATCAAACCCAACCGGCTGCAACAGGCCAAGTGGGGCGTGCGCGATCTGGTGAAGGAACTCAAGGGGGACCGTATCGGGCTGGTGGCCTTTGCCGGCGACGCCTTCCTGCAATGCCCGGCCACCATCGACTATGCCGCGTTCCTGATGATGCTCGACGACGTCTATGCCGGAATCATTCCCGTCGGCGGAACCGATATCTATCAGGCGCTGGAAGAAGCCATCGACGGCTTCGACAAGGAAACCGCCGCGGACAAGGTGATCATCCTGATCTCGGATGGCGAAGGGACGATGGGCGATCCGCTTGCGTTGCTGCCGCGTCTGAAGGAGGAAAAAATCCGCGTTTTCGCGATTGGCGTCGGCACCCTGCAGGGCGAGCTGATCCAGACCTCGGAAGGATTTGTGAAGGACAAGAACGGCAACGTGGTCAAGAGCTCGCTCGACGAAAAAACGCTGGAGCGCATCGCGCTGGAAACCGGCGGCTTCTACGTTCGTTCCGCCCCCGGCGACTTTGGCCCCGAGCGCGTCTACCGGCAGGGCATCGCCGAGCTCCAGCGCGAAGACCGCGAATCGCGCCGGGCCAAGATATGGCAGGAACGCTTCCCGTGGTTCCTCGGCGCATCCCTGCTCCTGCTTCTAATGGAAGCGGCGATTCGTCCGGTTAAGGTTAGCCGCGAAAGAACGCAAGGATCGCAAAAGAAAACAGCTCTGGGTTCTTTGCGCTCTCTTGCGGCCATCCTGTTCCTGTTCGTTCCGTTGCTGACCCACGCGGAGGATACGCCGCGGTCGGCGATGCGCAAGGGATTGAAGTTCTACAAGGCGGGCGACTACACCAACGCCGTCCAGGCCTTGGAAAAAACCGCGCTGGAATTTCCGGATATCGGCAACTACAACCTCGGTAACGCGCACTACCGTGCAGGCGACTTCGAGGCGGCGGAAGCGGCCTACAACGAAGCGCTGCGCACGACCGATCTGGGCTTGCAGGCCAAGGCCTATTTCAACCGAGGCAACGCCCTGCTCGCCCGCACCACGGTATTGACGGGACCGGAGCAGATCGGCCTGGCCGCCGAGCTGGCGTTCCAGGCGGGCGACATGTACGAGAAGGCGATCCTGCTCGATCCAAAGGATTTGGCCGCCAAGGAAAACTTCGAGAAGGCGCAACGCCTGCGGTTGAAACTGGAATTCAACAAGGGCAAGTGGCTGTTCGACCAGGCCGAGTCCCTGCTGCAGGAGTTCAAGGCCAAGGATGCCCAGACCGACTACCAGCAAGCCAAGGCGCAGTTTGAACATATCCTTGCCGACGTCGATCCAACCCACGGCGAATCGAAGCAGTATTTACCGAAGATCGCCGAACGGCTAGAGATGCTGCGCAAGGCCGTGGTGGACACCGAGAAGGATTTGGCGACGGCGCTGCAGTATATCGAAGACTACCAATACATGCTGGCCGCCAAAAAGTTGACAACCGAGACCGATGAGCGAAAATATGCGTTCGACCTGAAACCGGACTTGAAGACGCAGTATGAGGAGACGATCCAGAAAAACCAGGAAGTGCTGAAAATCATCCAGGAGCTTTCCTCGTTGAACATTGCCAAATGAAAACGATCGCAACCATTCTGATCCTTGGCTTCGCCGCGGCAACCGCATGGGCGGGCTCCGACGAGATCGACGCGCAGTTTTTCCATCCTGCGGCGAGCCGCTTTATCCAAGGCGACTCCACCACCGCCAGCAACCTCGTGGCGAAGGGGCTGGCCCTCTACCCCGACGACGGGAAGCTTAAACGCCTCAAGGAACTGCTGGATAAGCAGCAGGAGCAAAAACAGAACCAGGACAATCAGAACCAGGATCAACAGAAGAACGATCAGCAGCAGAACCAAGACCAGGACAAACAGGACCAAAAACAAAACGACCAGGACAAGAACAAGCAGGATCAGCAGCAACAGGATCAAAAAAACCAGCAAGAGCAGCAACCCGAACCGCAAAGCGCGGAACAGATGAACGCGGACGAAGCCAAGCAGCTGATGGATGCCATGAAGCAGGAAGAGCAGAACAAGCGCCTGCAGCTGCACCCGGTCATGGGTGCGCCGGTCAAGGTGGAGAAGGATTGGTAGGAGCAGGGAAACTTGAAACTTGAAACCGGAAATTTTAAAAGAACTCTCCTATGGGTTGGAAGCCTCCTGATGGTGGCTTCCGCATTTGCGGCGGACGTGCAGATGAGCGTGGAGAAGCCATTGATCAGCCTGCTCGACCGCACGGTGCTGAAGATCGAGTTTATCGACACCCAGGGCGATGCGGTCGATATACCCGACGTCGACGGCCTGAATATCCAGTACCAAGGCCAAAGCTCCGAAACGCGCATCGTCAACTTCAAGAGTTCCTCGAAGATCGTCCACAACTATATCGTCACCCCCACCAAGGTCGGCGACTACACCATCGGCCCGGTCGTCTGCACATACAGGGGCGGGCAAAAGGAGGTGTCGACGCAACTGCGCGTCATCAAGCCGCAGGACGACAAGGAGGCGCAGCAGATTTCCGAAATCATGTTTTCGCGCATTGCCACCGACCGCGAGGCCCCCTATGTCCACGAACCCTTCGACCTGGATTTGAAGGTCTACATCCGCGACGGCGTGCAGATCGACGGCAACTTCAGCCTGCGCGGCGGCATGCCGGAAAGCGGCATGGAGGGCGAGTTGAAATGGGAGGTGACCGGGCAGGACCGGACAGACCGCAACGGAACGATTTTCAATGTCTACACCCTGCACACCACGGCCAAAACCCTCACGGCAGGAACCTTTACGTTCCGGCCGGAGGTCCAGGTGAACGTGGTCGTCCCCCGTCAAAACCGGCGGCCCTACGGGTTCGACGATCCGTTCTTCGGCGACTTCTTCGGGCGGCAGGAAACGCGCCCGATCGTGCTCGACTGCAATACGCTCGACGTGGCGGTGCAATCCGTTCCAACCGAGCTGCGGCCCGCTAGCTATACGGGCGGCGTCGGCGTGTTCGACTTCGATGTGGATGTTGCCCCGTCCCAGCTGAAGGCGGGCGAACCGATCACCGTCAAGATGCGGATCAGCGGCGATGGCAACCTCAGCCAGATCACGCCGCCGGCCATCGCGGCCAATCACGACCTGAAGCTCTACGAGGCACGCTCCCTTCCGGCATCAAACCCGAACGAAGTGCGCTTCGAGCAGGTCGTGATTCCCAAATCGGACAGCGTGACGGAGATCCCGGCCATTTCGTTCTCCTACTTCAACACCAAGACCGCCGACTTCCGGACGCTCACCAAAGGACCCTTCCCCGTCACCGTCGAAGCCATGCCCCAGCAGGCCGCGCAGGTAATCGCCTCCATTCCGAGCACCGTCCAGCAAAAGACCGAAATCCTCGGCCGCGACATCGTCTATCTCAAACCCGCGCCCAAGGTCTGGAAGAAAACCACCGACATCGTTTGGTACCGCACCAAGCCCTTCCATTTCGCCCTCGCCCTGCCGGCGCTGTTCCTGCTAGCCGTCGCCGGAGCCACCTCGAAACGCAACGCGCTGGCCAACGACGTCGCGCGCGCCCGCCGGCAAAAAGCCCCCAAGGCCGCCCGCAAGAACGTGGCACGCGCCGAACAAGCCCTGCGCCAAAACAACGAGGCCGCCTTCTACGAAGCCCTGTGGTACACCTTGGCCGCCTACTTTGGCCACCGCCTCAACCTGGCCCCCGGCGAGGTTTCGCTGCCGGTCGTGCTCGCCCGCCTGCCGCAGGAAGCTGCGGCGCTTGAAAGCCTGTTCAACACCATTGAGCAGCGGCGCTACGGATTCCACTCCAACGGCGGCAAGTCCAAGGACGAAATGAAATCCCTGCTCCGCCAGCTCACCGCCACGCTCAAAAAGTGCGAAAGGATCAAGCTATGAGGTTCAAGGCATGTAGTTCCGCCTTCAGGCGGTTTCCCATGAATGGCTTTGCAACCGAGCCGCCTAAAGGCGGAACTACAAACCTTTCCATGCGAATCGTGCTTCTGGGCGCACTTCTGGTTTTTTCCGCACGCGCCTCCTTGGCGTCCGACGACACCTTTGCCCAGGCGCAGGCGGCATACAATGCCGGGCGCTATGCCGAGGCCTCCATGCTCTACGAGCAACTGATCGACAACAACGTCGCCAACGTGGCAGTCCGGTACAACCTCGCCAACGCCCATTTCAAGAACGGCGACCTGCCCCAGGCCGTCTGGAACTACCGCAAGGCGTGGCAATCCGCCCCGCGCGATCCCGATATCCGCGCCAACCTGCACTTCGCCCTCAACGCCGCCGGCGCGGCCGAACCCGTCCCCCCCGCCCTCCAACGGTTCTTTCAGACGCTTTCGCAAACCGAATGGATCGGTCTAGCGGTCGGAGCCTACATCGCCTTCACGCTCCTGCTGATCCTCGGCCTGTCCATCGCGCCCGCCAAACGCACCCTGGCCAAGCTGAGCCTGCTCCCCGCCGCGATGATCCTCGTGGCCGCCGGTGGCTGGTGGAATTGGCGGGAACTGGCCCTCAATCCGGAAGCAGTCGTCGTTAAAGCCGGTGCCACCGCCTTCTTCGGTCCTCTCGCCGGAAGCACCGCGCACTACAAGGTGCCTCTCGCCGCCATCGTCCGCCAACGCGGAACCAATGACAAAGGCTGGCTCGAAATCGAGTACGACGGCCAGCGCGGCTGGATAAAAGAGGAGTATATACGGCGTGTTTCTCCTTGATAATCACGGGCTGTTCATACATAAATCGCGCTCCTATGAAGGGTAAAAAAAATCCATTCCAACCTAAGGCGCTGCTGTGGTGGGTCGCCATCATTTCGCTGGCGATTTCCGGAGCCCTGTTTTTCTTCCTGAAAGAACAGGCGCAGTACGACGTTTCGCTCGACCAAAAACGCATGCTGTTTCCGCTCGTCGGCATCATCATCGCCGGCGTGTGCATCATCGCCGGCACAGCCGGGCGTTGGTTCTACCCCAAATAATACCGATTCCAATCCTCTTGTCCTCCAAGCCGCGGTGCCGGGGGATGGAAACCGGAGAGCTTGCGTGAAAAAAGATTTAGAGTGGGTCGACAAGCTGGAAGGCGGCGTTAAGCGCACAGTCCGCGTAAAATTCCCCGGCCACGGCAAAATGACGTGGCAATCCAAACGCTCCGACGAGGAGTTCTGGGACTACAAATCCCCGGCGACCGCCGCAGACTGGGACACTCTTGAAGAAAAGATGGCAGCCCTCTACAACCGCCGCCGCGCCCCCTTCAAGGATCTCGAACTCGTCCGGCAGCTCAGGAAAGAAGCTGGTGCATGAACTTTCCCATCCAAGACGAATACATCGAACTCTGCAAGCTCCTCAAAGCCGTTAACCTCGTCATGTCCGGAGGCGAAGGCAAAGAGGTCGTTGCGGAAGGACTCGTCACCGTCGACGGCCAGATCGAAACCCGCAAGCGCTGCAAAATCCGCCCCGGCCAAACCGTCGAGTTCCAAGGCAACGTCATTGAAGTCGTGCAAGGCTAGCCGGGACTTGCTTTGAATGTGTTGAAATACTTGATGTAAAACGAACAGTGAGTAGTTTGCTGGGAGAAGAACACTTGATCCGTATGATGACTATCGTTAGATATAGAAAATATGAATGATCAACAACATGATGATCCCCTCCTAGAGTGGAACCGATTGAATATAGAAAATGCTGAACAGAACCTTGTCAGTGCATTGTTCTCCAGCTTGATTTCATCAAGTCCCGTTGTAGATAGGTTCTCATTATGGTTACTTGCTGGAACAGGAGCTACAGCAGCGTTGCTTATCACCAACGCCAATGACATTTTACCTGTGTTAGGCGAAACCGGGTTTAAGGTATGCGGCGGATTTCTGGTCGTATCTGGTCTTTTGGGATTTCTTGCAAAGTTCTCCGCCATATCCTGTGAAATTTCATATGAGAACGACTTAAAAATTAGGCAAGCAATGATCCCAATTTTAGACAAGCACTCACAGGATGAAGATCAAATTCAAACCTATGCCGAGCAACGAGGAATGAAAATCAACACAGAAATCGATATGATGAAGGTCCTTCAAGATTTCGCCAAACCTTTCCCTTTTCTAGCCCGCTGCATCATGTGGTGGTATTGGAAGAAAAACCTTGGCGATCGCCAAATTGCATATATTAGGCCAGTCAAAGTCTATTATAAGCAATGTAGTTTAACAGGCTGGCAAACACTAAGTTTCATAGCCTTTGTGATCTCAGGAATTGCATATGCAACACTTCTCTAACCAACGACGGAGTCTGGGAATTTAGGAATTTCGAAGTCGGCGTTCCTTTTTTTAGGTGGGCCATCGCACTTTCCCCAGACGCAATGGAGCAGGATGCTCCATCTACATTATTACCGCCCCGCCGACTGCGCCGGAGGTTCTGCTTTGCGATCCCGGCGCCTTTGCGCGGGAAAATCCAAACCCGGCAGAAGCGTTAGTCGCGACGGATGACGGCGGCGAAGGCACCGTCGGTTCCGGTCTTGGGCGGGAAGGTTTTCTTGGCCTTTTCCTTACTGAAGCCGGGGTGCTCGCGTACCCAGCGGGCGATGAGGTCTTCGTTTTCCTCGGGCTCGAGGCTGCACGTGCTGTAGACGATCCGTCCGTTTTCCTTGAGCAGCTCCGCGCAGGCGGAGAGCAGGTCGTACTGGATCTCGGTGATGGCCTTGATGCGGTTGGAGTTGACGCGCCAGCGCGCGTCGATGCGGCGGCGCAATACCCCGGTGTTGAGGCAGGGCACGTCGAGCAGGATGGCGTTGAAGGTGCGGTCGCCGAGCGCCTTGCGCGGTTCGCGGGCATCGCCCTGCACCAGTTCGACCCAGCCGAGGTTGAGGCGATCCATGTTTTCCTTGAGGGTGGCCATGCGGTCGTCGTGCAGATCCATCGCCACCAGCGAGCCTTCGCCTTTCATGCGGGAGGCGATCATGGCGGTCTTGCCGCCGGGCGAGGCGCAGGCGTCTAGCACGGCTTCGCCGGGGCACGGGCGGAGCAGATCGATGGAGATGGAGGTGGCGGGATCCTGCACGGTGAACCAGCCTTCGTCGTAGCCGGGGAGTTTGCGCACGGCAAGGCCGCGCGGCAGGATGTAGAATTTTTCGCGGTCGCTGAACGGATGCGCGACGAGTTCGATGCCGGCCTCGGAAAGCTTGGCAAGGAAGTCGGCCTCGGAAATCACGGTCTGCTCGACGCGCAGGATGGTTTCGGGCGGATGGTTGTTCCATTCGGCCAGCTTGCCAGTTTCGATTTCGCCGAACTGGCGGCGCCAGCGTTCGAGCAGGAAGTCGGGATGCGACAGGCGGATGTCGTCGGGCTGGCGCTTGAGTTCCTTGAAGATATCCTCGCGCTCGCGCTGGGCGCGGCGCAGGACGGCGTTGATCATCTTGGCATTGCCGGGGCCGCCGGGACGGCCCTTGGCGGCATCGACGGTTTCGTTGATGGCGGCATATTCCTCGACCTTGTCCATGAAGAGCAGCTGGTAGAGGCCGACATAGAGCACCGCCTTGAAGAACGGCTCCGGCTCGCTGGGAACCATGCCCTGTTCCAACCAGCGGAGTATGTTGTGGTTGCGCACCACGCCGTTGACCACCTCCATGATGAAGGCGTTGTCGTGTTCGATCCGGGCCAACTGGCGATCCGGGAAACGACGGTCCACGAGCCATTGGGTGATGATTTCGGCGGCCACAAGCCGGCTGTTTTTTTTCTGCTGCATAAATCCCTGCCCCACATCTTGTTTCAAAGGGGGCGTACTGTACTGGTTTTCGCGTGTTTGGAAAGCAGAAGCTGATCGCATCGGCCGCACCGGATTTCTCATGAATGATAATTTTCCGCGCATTCGCGACCGCACATCGTCCCTTTCGGGGAATAGATTAGTCCAATTCCACACACTGGCACTATTACTGCTTTACTCCGCTCCATTGTTATTGAACCAACATGTCCGTTAAATAAATGGGAAAGACCTAATGAAAACAAAAATAAAGCCGATCGTATCATGGGGCATCTGGGCCGTTGGCCTGTCGCTCGTCATGGGAATCATTACCCGCAACTTTATCCTCGCCGGCTTCCGCGCCGACACAACCGGAATGAGCTTCGTCATTGCGGCCCTGTTCATGGGCGGTCTGGTGGCCTCGTTCCGCGCGGCGATGCTGCTGCAATCCGAATGGGGCGTGCTGAATCGCGTGGTGAAAACCAAGCAGGTTCCGCTGGCCAATGGAAAGTCCGGTTTGTCGGATATCTTCAACAAGCTCGCCGACTACAAACGCACGGGCCACACGGTGGACATCCATACCGCGATCGACACCTACCACGCCGGCCACAACTCGCGCGTCCGCTCCGTCTCCATCATGGCCGCGCTGCTCATCTCGATGGGCCTGCTCGGAACCATCATCGGCCTGATCATGGCGATCTCCGGACTCGGCGGCATGGTTGAAAACATCGGGCTTTCGCGGGCCACGATGATGGATGCGCTGAAGACCACGGTCTCCGGCATGGGCACCGCCTTCTACACCACCTTCTTCGGCGCGCTCGGCGGCTTGATCCTCCGCGCGGTGGCCGTTTCCCAGCTCAACTCGCTGTCCGAACTGTGCGCCGCCGCAACGGAATACGCCGACGTCAACCTGGTTGCCAAGCTGGACAACAAGGAAGAGGAAATCAACCAGCAGGTCTCCAAGGTTGTGGCCAGCTTCGAGAACATGCAGCGCGAGATCGACTCGCTCACCCACCGCATCGCAGGCTCCATCGAGACCACCATGGCCCGCTTCGGCGAAGCGCTTGAAACCGCAGGGCAGTGCGCCCTCGAAGCCACCGAAAAATGTTTTGGCGGCATGACCGAACAGATGGCCGAACTCGGCGGCGAGGCTCGCCTCTCCTTTGGCGCACTGAACGGAGCCATCGAAACCTCCGGCGCGGAAATGGCCCAGTCCTTCACCACGCTCAACGCCTCCATCGAGAAATCGGGTGCCGGAGTCGTCGAGTCGTTCGGCGGCTTGAACGCGTCCGTCAACGAGGCCGGCAACACCGTGGCCGGATCGCTGGCCGACTTCCGCCTTGCGATCGACAACACCAGCAGCGAGCTCGACGGCGCCGTCGCCGAACTCAAGACCGCCATCAACCAGGCCACCGGCGTCATGGCCACGATGTCCGCCGCCAAGCTGGATACGGAAGCCTCCGAAATCGCCGGACAGCTCTCCCTCGCCGCCGACTCGATCCAGAACTTCCTGAAGCTCAAGACGGGCAGCGTATCAAACCAGAAGGTGGCATAATATGCGCGCGGCATCCCGTCAAGAGGGCCTGTCAGGCTCCGAAGGCATCTACGAATCCTTCTCGGACATGGTGCTCTGCACGGTCATCGTGCTGATCACCCTCGTGGTGGTGCTGGCGCTGAACATGGTGGAACAGCTCAACGTCTATATCGAGCCGAACCACTTCAGCGGCGGCGCAACCCGCCCGTGGCTCTACCTCCAGGCGCAGAATGCGGACTATTCGAAGACCACCGCCGACCGGCTCGCCGTCGACCGCGCGGTGTTTGGCGGCAGCGACTTCGTGCTCGTCAACCTCTTCAGCCCCTCTTCCGCCCAATCGGCAAGCACCGTCATCGACGGCCAGACCGTTTCGGCGAAGGAAGGCGAGTCCTCCCATGGGCAGAGCGACCTGACCGTCTATCATTTCCTCCAGCTGGCCGCCGGCATCGAGCCGGGTTCGTTCCCGGTGGATGGAAACCAAACGGCGCTCATGCTGCCGAAGTTTGCCCACAAGAACATTGCACTCGAACCCGACGTGGCCAACGGCTACTGCGCCGCACCGGAAAACCAGCTGGCGCTCAAGGCGATGGCCATGGCCTGGCCGGTCTACGGCAACGCGCTCTTTCCGCGCCGCGCCCAGAGCGACTACCTCAACGCCCGCACCAGGATCTACCTTGAAGTGCTGGAGTCGCCCGACAACGTCCATCGAATCATGATCGGGCATAGCGTCTTCACGTTGCCGCAGGATGTCGAAAACGGCCGCCTCGACTGGCTCGCCGGATTTTCGTCCGGGCTGACGGAAGTCGTCTATCTCGGACAGGCGTGGAACGACCCGGCGGCCAAGACCAACAAGCGCATCGCCTTCTTCGAGCAACACGGCTTCGCGCAGGCGGCGGCGGACTACCGTGCATTCAGCTTCCCGGGCACCCTCACCGCCGACCAGCAGGTGCTGCTGGAAAAAGCGAAGACGGCCCGTCCGGATATCCCGGCAGAGCGCCTGACGGAATATGTCCGCACGGCCGAAGCGCAAAAGGCGATCTCGGCGGCCATCGTGAATGGCGGCAGCGCCCGCGCATTCCTCCCGCCATTGCTGGTGCACCGCGATGCATGGGCGGCCTACACCGACCAATGCAGCAAGGATGAAATCGGCAGCACGCCGCCGGCGTGGCTCATGAGCGAGTTCCTCGAACCGCTCGGCTTCGACCAGGCGGTCATCCGCGGCCTGCGCAACGACGACGCCTAGGCCTTGCCCGGAAACTCTTGCAGAAGCAGATCGAATGCGATCTGCTTTTTTTTGTCGCGCAACACGAGAAAGCGCAGCTTCTGCCCGACCGAATGGTTGAAGATGATCCGGTAGACGTCGTATTCGTTCCTGACCTTCACCCCGTCGACTTCCAGGATCACATCGCCAGGAACCATGCCCGCCTCGGCAGCGGGTGTGCTGTCCCAAACCTGCACCACCGGGACGCCCGCTCCGCCGTAGAACTGCCTGCGGTAGAGCGGATCGATCTCGCCGAACGACGCCCCCACCCACGGCCATTCATGCACGCCCTTTTCGATCAGCGACTTGGCAATAACCATCGCCAAGCTGGACGGCACCGCAAAGGCGATGCCCACGCCCCGCGCCTGCGCATCGGTCTTGATCGCCGCGTTGATGCCGATCAGGCGGCCATCGACGTCGATCAACGGACCGCCGCTGTTGCCCTCGTTGATCGCCGCATCGGTTTGGATAAAATCCTCGTAGGGCAGCACCTGCATCCGGCGCCCCTTCTGGCTGACGTGTCCGACCGTCACCGAACTCTGGAGGCTGAACGGCGATCCGATCGCTATGGCCACGTCGCCCACGCGCACGGTGTCGGAATCGGCAAACTCGACCGGACGAAAATCCATGCCCGTCGCCGTGATGTTCAATACGGCAATATCCGTGATCCGGTCGCAGCCAACCATGGTCGCCGGAAACTTGGAGCCATCGTTCAGCACCACCTCGATATGCTGCGCGCCGTCGACCACATGGTGGCTCGTCAGCACAAAGCCGCGCGCATCGATGATCACCCCCGAGCCCTGCCCGGCCAGCTGTTCGGGCACTTGGTAGGCCAAGCCAAAGAAGTCGCGTTGGATCTTATATTGTATGGCCTCGGTGCGAACCCCCCCCGACGGCACCACCTTCTCCACCGCGTCGGCGATCGTGTTGCTGAACTCCCGCGCGGGGTTCCGACCCGTGGTCGGAACCTGTCGAGGCGAAAAGCCATGTTCC
>JAIPJC010000029.1 GCA_021734345.1 Kiritimatiellales bacterium
GACCGCCCACGGCGTGTAGGAAAACTTCAGCGTCATGTCGGTGGTGGCGAGCGTCAGGAAGCTGATGATCATCGTGCCGTGCAGGATGCGGTAGAGGAACGGGAAGCGTATGTACTGCTTGGCCGTTGGATCCTGACGGTGCGCCTTGCGTTCGCGGCGGGTCTTGAAGGATCGCGGCAACCAGAGCAGCGTGTGGATGCCGCTGGCGGCGAAGGTGCCGGCGAGCAGGGAGGTCATGGCCCAGAAGCTCCAGAAGACCCATGGGTATTTCTTCGGATCGTGGTGGGTGGCGTGGGTCAGGTAGCCGGCGAAGCGACGCGTGGCGCCGGGGTGGCACTGCTGGCAGGTTGCCACGATGTTTTCGCGGCTGAGGGTGGAACGTGGATCGCTTACCGGCAAGATTTCGTGCGCGCTGTGGCAGTTATAGCACTTGGCGGCCTTGTCGTAGCCCAGCTTGTTGGCTTTGCCGTGGAACGTGTCGAAGTAGGTCTTGGTGATTTCGACGTGGCACTTGCCGCAGCGGTCCATGATTTCGAACTTGAAGGAATCCATATCCGTCCGCTGGATGGTGTGGGCGGTGTGGCAGTCGGAGCAGACGGGCAGTTCGGCTTCGCCTTCCTTGGGCGTTTTGCCCTTGCCGAAGGCGTGGACGCTGCCCATGTATTTTTCGTAGATGCCCTTGTGGCACTTGGCGCATGTGGCGGCGATGTTGTCGCGGTTTACACTCGAGTCGGGGTTCGAAGCCGGGAGTTCGTTGTGGGCCGTGTGGCAGCTGGTGCACATGGCCGTGACGGACAATCCGCTTTCGAGCAGCCCCTTGCCATGGATGCTTTGAACGTAGTTGTTGACGATCCCGTGCTGCTGGCCCTTGTAGCGCACCGCGGCCTTGCCGTCTTCCCGGTGGCATTGGCCGCACAAAGAGGGAACGCTGGTTGGATAGGTCGGGGAGCTGGTGTCGGTCTTGCCCAGAACTCCGTGCTTGCCGTGGCAGTCGGTACAGACCGGGGCGTTGGGATCGTTTGCCGCATGGAGTTGGCCGTGCGTGCTCGTCTGGTACTGGTCGACCTGCTGTTCATGGCAAACCGCGCAGTTGACCTTGCCGGTGATCGCATCGCAGGCGCGCTCGTGGCTGGGGTTGACGCCGGTATGGCACTGGGCGCAGGCGACCTGCGTGTGCATCGAATGCTCCAGCTCGTTTTCGTCCACAAAGAGCGAGCGGCCATCCGCCGCGGCGATATCCTTGCGGCCATGGCACATGAGGCAGTCCTGGTCGGCCACGCCCTGGGCATAGAAAACTTTGCGGACCTTGTGCGGCTGGTGGCATTCCACGCAGACCGGAATGACTTCGGGTTGTTTTTCCCAGAGCTCGCCGTTGATGACCTTGCGGTGGACCTTTTCGATTGCGGAATGGCACTGCAGGCAGGTCGAGACAACGTTGCTCTGGGCGATGGAGGATTGCGGATCGGTATGCGGCAGAATCTTGTGCGCAGTATGGCAGGAAATGCAGGTGGCGCTGCCGTTGAGTCCCTTTTTGAAAAGCCCCTCGCCATGGATGCTCTCGGAATAGTTTTCCAGAATGTGGTCTTCCGGAATGTTCCGCTGTTGCATGACCTTCGTACCTTCGCTGTGGCAGGAGCCGCAGACAAACGGAATACGAAGCGGTGCCACGGCGGAGTTGCGATCCTTGACGGGCAGGATGTCGTGGGAGCCGTGGCAGCTCTGGCAACGGGGGGCGAGCGGATCCCCCTTGGCCATCGCCTGACCATGGATGCTGGCCTCGAAGATCTTTTGTTCACGGTCGTGGCAGCTTGTGCAATCGACCGGCTTGAGCGGGGTGTCGTGCGGCAGTTCGACTCCGTTGAGATCTGCGTGGCAATCCAAGCACTCCAGCGAGCCGTGAACCGAGTTTCCGAACACGTCTTTGTCGATGTAGAGCGAGACCGTCGCGCCATTGCGTTCCGTCGTCAGCGTGTTGTCTTCATGGCAGTCGAGGCAGTCGCTGTTTTTTGCATGGGCCATGGACGCCAAAACGCATCCAAGCACGATCGAAATAAACCGTCTATGATTGTTCATGTCTTCCCCTGATGATTCGTGGCGGACTAATTGGTTTCGATGGCCGCATCTTCAAGCAGGACGGCATATTTGTAGCCGGATCCAAAATCACGGTCGGTGGCGAGGATGCCGCTGGCGGTGATGGTTGCTCCAAGTTCGACGCTGTTGGTGGTGGTTACGGTAAGATCGTTGGAATTGGCGTCGCCGGTGCCATCCCGCAGGTGGATCCAGTTTTTGCCCATGATGCTGTTGGAAACCTTTACGGCTTTGCCGCGCACCACGATCTGTTTTCCGGAAAGGGCGGCGGATTCCTGATGGATTTCGGCGACGGTTTTCCCGCCTTCGGGTTTTTCGATGCCGGAGAAATCAAGCGGTGCCGGAGCCGGGGCAGGGCATGCGGTTGCTGCCTGTATGGGCGGATGGCCGGGCGGTAGGGTTGTCGTTGCTTCCGGTGCGGTGGCAAGGGGGATGGCGTCGACGAAGTAGACCACGTCGAAGGTACGGTCGAGGGTTTTGCTGTGGAAATCCTTCATCGGCATTCCAGCAGGCACCACGACCTGATCGCCGGGCTTGAGATCGAGGGCGGGGGCGGCGAACCAGATTTTTTCACCGGCGATATCGAGCTGGACATAGGTGTAGCTTTCAGCGTTTTCCGTGGCCACGACCGAGCCGATGCTTCCGGCCTTGGGTTCCGCGGTCGCGGCGAGGGTCAAGGTTGCAACAAGGATGAGGATGGATAGGTTTCGGATTGCGTGCATGGATTATTTCCCTTTTTTGACTGGCGGTTTTTCGTCCGGAGGATTGCGGTGGGCGTCGGACGGGCCTTCGCGACCGGAGAGGAAGGTCCATTTGACGGGATATTCCTCGGGGTCGAACATGACGAAGTAGAAGTGCCAGATGACGATGGCGGCGCATGCGAGGATGGCTTCATAGTAATGGATGGCGGTGCAGACGTCGTAGAACCATTTCGGGAAGTGGGCGAGTGTCCACTCGTTGTAGGTCATGAGCGCGCCGGTGAGTACCATGACGACGGATCCCCAGACGAGCGCCCAGTATTCGGCTTTTTCAATGTAGCTGTAGTGCTCGAAGCGGGCGCGTTCCTTGCGCAGGCCGAGGTAGAAGGCGAACATCTGGCTAGCGTGGACGAAGTCGGACCAGCGCGGGGCGAGCTGCTTGATTTGCCAACGGCCACGGCGGGTGCAGGTGACGTAGACGAGATGGTAGACGCTCAGCACGATGAAGATGATGGCCATGAAGCGGTGGCCGAGACCGCGCCAGTCGTAGGTTTGGCCCACAAAAGGTTTGGCCCACCATGCGTCGGGATTGACGAGCGCGAAGCCGGTATAGCCGAGGATGATGAACGTGGTGGCCAGAAAGCCGTGCTGGATACGTTCATTGAGCGACATCCGGTGCGGAACGCCGGCATCCTTCAGCTTAAGGAAATGTTCGCGCAGCTTGTGGAAGAGGTCGAGTGCGTTGTGGACCAGCATGCCGCCGAGCACGATGAAGAAGAGCAGGATGTAGATCTGCCGCACCACGGTACTGGCGTTGAGTTCCATCCCCGGGCGGGTTCCTGAATGGATCTGCCCTTGGGCAACGAGGTCGGTTACACCGGCGTGGCAGACGCTGCAGGTTTTTTGCAGGTTTGCCGGATTGATGGAGGAACGCGGATCTTTGGAGGGCAGGATGTCGTGCTTGCCGTGGCAGGAGGAGCAGTTGGCGGCGGTGAGGGAGCCGAGTCGCATGGAGAGTCCGTGGTAGCTTTGCATGTAGGTTTCAACGGCAAACCTGGGCAACCGGTATTTGGTTACAATGCGTTCGGCGGAGTGGCAGGAAGCACAGGTGTCGGAGACATTGGTGGGCGATACCTTGGAGTCGGATGAGGCAACCGCGCTGATGTTGTGTTCGTCGTGGCAGTCGGTGCAGGTGGGGGCGTCCTTGACGCCTTCGCGAACGGCTTGCCCATGCACGCTGCGCCAGTAGGTTTGGGCGATGTTTTCGTGGCACTTCCCGCAGGTGTTGGGAATGTTCTGCCAGAAGAGCTTGGATTTCGGGTCGGTCGACCGGTGCAGGTTGTGCGAACCGTGGCAGTCGGTGCAGGTGGCGGCGGACGCGCCATCGTTTTTGTTCGCCATGCCGTGGACGCTGTGCTCGTAGCTGTCGATGGGGGCGAGCTGGGTCAGGTTGAATTTCTTCATCTGCTCGACGTTGCCGTGGCACTGGGCGCAGGTTTTGGAAATGTTCTTGCGGTTGATGTTGGATTCGGGGTTCTTGGACGAGACGATGTGGTGGGCGTCGCCATGGCAATCCTTGCAGGTGGCGGCCTGGTCGCGACCATGGCTTAGCGCCTGGCCGTGGGAACTTTGCAGATATACTTCCGATTCAAGACCGTGGCACTCTGAGCATACGACCTTCTTCAGCGGCGTGCTATGTTCGGCTTCCTTGATGTCGCTATGGCAACTGGTGCACTGGTTGTCGGCATGGACGGATTTTGCAAACAATTCCCCGTCGATAAATGGTTCCGCATCTTTTTCGCCATGGCATTCCAGGCATGCCGAATTCTTTATGTCGATGGCCGAAGCCACCGGAACCGGCAGGCAGAAGGCCGCCAATACGAGCGTTAGGGTGATGGAATTACATAACAGGAACGCCGGAATGGCATTCATCGCAGCGGGTCGTTTTCCATTCTTCATCGATATCCTCGGGGTGTTTGAAGTCCAGGCCGCCCGTGTTGATGCTGGTGACGTTGCGCCCGGGGCCTTGGGCAATGATGGTATGGCAGGAGTTGCAGTCGCGTGTGATGGTTGCTCCCTGTTCGCTCTTGTGGTCGCCGTTGTGGCAGCGGAAACATCCGGGCGTGATCATGTGGCCGATGTTGTCGGGGTATTCCTTCCAGCTCACGTTCATTTCCGGGAAGAGGTTCCGGGAATAGATTTTCTGGACGGCGACGATGGCGTTTTCAACTTCCGCCCCGCCTTCGGGATAGGCTTCCTTCAACGTTGCCTGAATTGCCGAAAGCGCTTCGCCTTCGGTCTTGTAGTCGCCGGTCAGCGCTTTGATGCCGTTGGCCTTGATGGACGGCATGGCGGGGTTGAGCTGGCCGCCGGCCAGCGCATCGTTAAGCGCCCTTTCCGGAGAATGGTATTGATGGGTGGGGCGGTTGTGGCAGTCGATGCAGTCCATGGTGCGGATGGTGGCGGTTGCGATCTGCTCCGGAGTAAGCTGTTTCTTCTTGTCCGTGGTTTGGAAGATCGTCTGCTTGCCGTCGGCAGTCGTCATGCGTACCCACGGGAGTTCCTGCCGTCTTTCGTCCGCGGCGATGTACTCGATCTTGGTGGTGCCAGCCATGTGCCAGTGGATTCCTTGGGCGCGTCCGTTGTCGGGATCTCCTCCGCCCACCTTGAGAAGCATTTGGATCGACCATGGGGAATTTTCCTCGTCGGCACGGAAATAGGTGTGATTGAGCTCGACCGCTCCGAAGAATTTTTGCGGCCAGTGGCAAGTGTAGCAGGTTTCTTTCGCCGGGCGCAGGTTATGTACCGGTGTGGGAATCGGCCGGTTGTATTTGTTGAAGAGCACGGAATAAACCTGGTAGAGGCCGTTGATTTTCGATTTCACGAAGAAGTCGGCGCCGGGGCCAATGTGGCATGTGACGCAGCCGGCATTGGCGTGCGGCGAGTTTTGGTAGGCGGTATATTCCGGTTTCATCACCGAGTGGCAGGTTTTTCCGCAAAACTCGACCGATTCGGTGAAGTGGTAGGCCCGGTATCCGCCAACGACGCTGATAGCGATGAAAAGAAGGGTGACCACCGTAATGGTAAGGAACGCGGTAAAATGCTTTCGGTCGTTGAGATTAATGATGGGCAGATGCGTGGTATCCGTTCCGTTGCGCAACCTGCTTCTTTTTTCCAGTATGGCTCCGCCCAGAATGAGCGCCAATCCGCCGCAGAGAAAACCCGGAACAACCATGTAGGTGAAGATGCCGGTATAGGGGTTTTCAAAATGATGGTGCATGTCGATCGCGATAAGCGTGGCGCCGACAACAAATCCGAATATGGCCAAAACCATGCCAAACAGGCTGATGAGGTTATGGGTTAGGAGCCGTTGCTTGGTTGTATTCTTCATAATCTCTCCAAAATCGCAGGACGATATCTCGTCAACATGGTCGTTTTTCCTAACGAATCGTGGGAAACATGGATTTAGAGGTGGGCGTAGTCAAGGCAAATATGGAGTGCCGTATATTTTAATGTATAAATAAAATTCATTGTGGATGGTAACATCTACTTTGAGCTGGCGTAGTAAAAAGGGAACAGCTATGCTCGTTGCAGATAGTAAATAAGGAGTTTATCAATGATATCATTGTCCAATACGGTCGGTCATGCCATTCGCGCGCTAGCGTGTCTGGCGGGATGCGTCAATCCTCCTGCCAATATCAAGGACATCGCCAAGTGCTCTGGAGTCCCACAGCCGTATCTCGCCAAAATTGTTAAAAAGCTCAATGATTCCGGCATCATGGAGTCGAAACGCGGTAGCCAGGGAGGGGTTTGGTTGGCCCGTCCGGCAAAGCTGATCAGCTTGCTGGAGATCAGTATTGCATTGGATGGGGAGGATTTTCTTGCTTCGTGCCTTCTGGGATCCGAAGCGTGCAGCGATACGCGTGATTGTCCTACGCACGTCTTCTGGAAGAAGAACAGGGAGCTGATTCGCCGCGAACTGGATCGGATCAAACTTTCCGATGTTCTTGAATTTTACAAGGAACGTGGCGTGATCCAGATTCATGAGCATTAGCAATTTGCTCAATTGGACTTATAGTTTTTAATGGGTTGTATTTTGATTTTTATTGTAAATTGCTTTTCATTAAGCATATATGACTATAGTGTTGGCCGTGTGGCGTTCGGTTTGGAGCAAGCTATCCGCATTTATTTAGATCAAATACAAAATAGATATCGATATCTTTTTATCTAGCCATTGCGTTTCAGTTTATGCTTTAAATATGACCATATACATCGGAATAATCATTACGTCGTTTAGTGGCGGTGAAAAATTCAACGAAAGGAAACGGATGAAAAAGGCAGTAATCTACAGTATCGGTCTCACTATCGTCGTGGCGTCCTCTGCAATGGGGCAGGCAGGTGATCCTGCCAAGTTGATCGGCACCAAGAAATGCGCCATGTGCCACAAGAAGGATGAGACCGGAAACCAATTTGGAAAATGGCAGGCGACAGCGCATGCCCATGCCTACGAACTGCTGGCCACCGAAGAGGCCAAGGCTGTTGGCGCGAAGCTGGGCATCGACAATCCCCAGACCAGCGGCAAGTGCCTGAAGTGCCATTCCACCGCCTACTGGTTCACCGAAACCAAGCAGACCGAAGCGGTCGCGGTGGAAGACGGGGTTTCCTGCGAATCCTGCCATGGCCCGGGTGCAGACTACAAGAGCAAGGCCATCATGGAAAACCACACGGATGCCATGGCCGCCGGCATGGTGTATCCCGCCAAGGAAAAGAGCTGCACGCTTTGCCATAACGATACCGGCCCCACATGGAAGGCGGACCGCTATACGACCGCTTCCGGTGAAAAGACCGGTTTCGACGTCGTTCAGGCCTACGAAAAGATCAAACACGATCGCCCTGCAAAATAAGATGGGATGGTAATGAATTCACCAAAGCACAATCTAGACGATGGTTTCTTTGTGGCGGGGGTCAACTACCGGACCGCTCCGGTGCATGTTCGCGAACGCATGGCTGTTGCGCACCCTGATCGCATCGAAGTAAGCCGGTTGCTGCAGTTGAAGGCCGGCCTGTCGGAAGTGGTTGTGCTTTGGACCTGCAACCGGGTTGAAATCTACGGGGTATCGGCACGCGGCCAGCAAATCGATGTGGGTCCCATGTTTGAATGTCTGGCACGCGAGATGTCCTGCCTTGCTCCGCACGTCTACTGCCACCGCGGACAGGATGCGTTGAAGCATCTGTTCAAGGTGGCCAGCGGGCTGGACTCCATGGTGATGGGCGAAACCCAGATTACCGGACAGGTACGGGATTCCTACGAAGCCGCCCGCGCGGCAAAGCTGGCGGGCAAGGTTCTCAACAGCGTGTTCCAGAAAGCCTTGCGGACGGCCAAGATGGTTCGTACAAGCACCTCGATTGGCCGCGGCGCGCGGTCCGTCGGCGGCGTTGCCGTGGCCCATGCCCGCGAAGCGCTGGGGGAACGGGGGCTGAGCAAGCATACCGTTTTGATGGTTGGTGCTGGTGAAATGGCTTCCTGCTGTTTGCTGCATCTTCAGAAAAAAGGTGAATGCAATGTAGTTGTCGCCAATCGTTCGCTCGACCGCGCCGAAGCCTTGGCCGCGGAATTCAATGGAACGGCGGTTCCTTTCAATCAAATGTTCGATGCCATGGTCGAGGCCGATGTCGTCATCAGCTCGACCGGCAGTCCGCAAACCGTGATCAACCGCAGCGACCTCGAGCCGGTCATGCAGGCGCGCGCAAGCCGCCCGCTGATGATCATCGATATTGCCGTTCCACGGGATGTCGAACCCGAGGTGGCGGATATCGAAGGGGTTCACCTTCACGATATCGATGCCTTGGAATCGACGGTTCAACAGACATTGGGACGTTGGGAGAAAGATCTCGAAATGTGCGAGGCAATCATAGAACAGGAAATTGAAAGCCTTGTTTTGCAGTTCAAAAGTCGGCGGGCGGCAGGAAACAGCTGTCACGATGCCGCTCCGGCCGCCGTTGCGGTTTAGGGAAGTGAAGTAGGGGAAATAAAACTAGGTATTAACCTGCTGGCCCGACGCCAGCCATGGAGGAAAAATGAAGAAGCAATACAAACAAACACATGGGGCGTGGAAAGTCATGGCGACTGTCGCAGCCCTACTCGGACTCGGCGTGAGCCTGGTTCAAGCGGCAGCTCCGCGGCTGCCTAACGTAAAAATCAATGCGCGCCCGTTGACGCCGCAGGAAATTACAGATTATAGCCTGCCGGCAAGCACGCAGACTGCCAGTGGAAATCCTGTTGTTGGACTCGGACAACCCGTCTATCTTGAGTTTCTGGTTGAAAAAGAGATCACAACGGGAACCAGCCAAATCTTGCCCGTCGAGGTAACACAAGTCGCTTGGTCGTTGGATTCCGTCGTGAATGCCGATAACGAGGCCATTGCATCTTTCGCCGTAATTACCAACAGTCCGCTTGGGCTGGCGATTCCGACCTATGATGTTGGAGACCAAAACAAGTATTATGTAATTGATCGCGCCGTGATTGTGCCGGATGTGAGGGGGACCTACGCCATTTCGCTGGAAGCGACGACCGCCTCCAATGGCATGTTCAATGCTGGCTTCGAGGTGGTTGGATCCGCCTTCCTCGGCAAAGATTACACGGCCTGCACGCTCTGCCATGCCAGCAAGCAGGCAGGATTCAATGCAACCGGCCATGCCACGGCCTTGGAGAGAAAAATCAACGATCCGTCCGGACATTTCAATGCCAACTGCATCTCTTGCCATGCATTGGGCTACGACAAGACGCCCGGTGCCGTCAACAGCGGTTTCGACGATGTGGCCGCGGATCTCGGCTGGACTTTCCCGCCTGTTTTGGGCACCAACAACTGGGGCGACATGCCGCTGGCTCTTCAGCAAAAATCCAACGTCCAATGCGAAAACTGCCATGGCCCCGCCCAGGAACACATGCGTACGGGTGGCGACACCGGCAAGATCGGGGTTAGCTTTAGCGCCGGGAACTGCTCCCAGTGCCATGACAAAAAGACTCACCATGTCAAGAGCACCGAATGGAAAACCACGCTGCATGCCAACGGCTACGTGTTCCGCACCGGATCGTGCGCCCCGTGCCACAGCGCGGAAGGATATATCGATGCCAACGATCCCAGCATCAATGAATTCGGGGAAACGAATACATGGGCGGGAGCAACAAGCAGCGTAGGCATCACCTGCGCCGCCTGCCACGATCCGCACTCGCCGGGCGCGGGCGCCCATCAGTTGCGTACGATCGCTAGCGTCACGCTGTCAAATGGCGAAGTCATCAACCAGGGCGGCGACGGACTCACCTGCATGGCCTGCCACCACGACCGCCGCGATGCCGAAGTATACGTGCTGACCAACAACGGCGGACCGCATCACGGCACGCAGACCGATATGATGTTCGGTAAGAATGCTATCGAGTATGGCCAGAATATGCCAAGTTCCAAGCACTGGGATGTGGTAGCAGACACGTGCGCCCAATGCCACATGCAGGAAACTCCGGCCACTGTTCCGGCCTACGCCAAGAACAAAGTTGGTGGACACACCTTCATGCTCGCCTACAACGACGGCACCAACGCAGTGGTTCACCTAACCGAAACCTGCAAATCCTGCCACGGCGAAATCGAAGACTTCAACTTCGGTGGCGAGGACTACGACCAGGACGGCACGGTTGAAGGTGTGCAGCAGGAAATCGCTGACATGCTGAATGATCTTGCCATGTTGCTTCCTCCATACGGAACCAACACGGTGGACAAGAACCAAATCAGCAAGACCAGCGACGCAGATCTTGGTTTGCGCAAAGGGGTCTACAACTACCTGTTCGTTACGGAAGACGGTAGCTTGGGTGTCCACAATCCTAAATATGCGGCGGCCCTCCTGCGTTCGTCCATCGATGACCTCAAGGGTGGCATCGACGTCGACCGCGATGGTTTGGCGGATGCATGGGAAATCGAAAACTTCGGCAACCTGACCAGCCAGTCCGGTGCGGACGACTATGACGGTGACGGGCTCACCAACATCGAAGAACACAATCTGGGAACGAATCCCACGTTGGCGGACTCCGATGGCGACGGCTTCTCGGATCTGGTCGAAGTGCAGGGCAACAGCAATCCGCTCCAGATTGCCAGTGTGCCGGCAGGCGATTTGGTCATGATCCAGGCGGCTGAACTGGCCTATCTGCCGAAGAGCTCGAACACGACCGTCCGGTTCCAGGCCCTCGATAGCCTGACCACCGGTAGCTGGACGAATATCGGACCGGCACAAGTCAACTCGGGCAACTGGGTCTACCAGCTCGAATCCATGCGGACCAACGGTAACAACCGCTTCTTCCGCGCCATCGAAGAGTAAAAATAGATTCAACGGGAACCGGCCTGCGGGCCGGTTCCACTTTTTTCTGGTTTAAGATGAGTCCATTTCCCAAAGGCTATGCCCGTTGCTCCCTGCTTGCCGCAGGGATTTTCTGGTTGTTGCATCCGGCCGTTGGTGAAGAGGCGAAGAAAGCCGTCTATTCGGGATCGCTCAATACCATCTACAATTATCGCGCTTCCGGCTCCAATTCGGACCAGGATGTCTATGGCTACTGGTATTTGCGCGGCCGCGACTTGGCCGACCAATATGTGGACATCTATACCTCCGGACGGTTGCATAAGGATATCGACGGCACCGGGTCATCCTATGCGGAGGATCCATATCTCGACCTTTCAGACAGCTCCCAGCAGAACGATGTCCGGTTGTACCAGTGCTATCTCGATTGGCACGATCCGAAAAAGAACGCTTCACTAAGACTCGGTCGGCAATATGTCGACGTCGCCGACTACATTCAGATCGACGGCGTGCAAGGCCTGCTCTTCGAAAACAAAAAACTCGGGGGACGCGTGTTCTTCGGGAATCCGGCGAGTTATTATTCATCGACTTCCGGCGATTTGTTTGGCGGCGTGTCCGTGGTTGGGCGGCCGTGGGAGGGGAACCAAACCCGGGGTACCTATGCTCGCTACCACGATGACAGCGTCGCCGGCGACGATGACCATTACTTTCTTGATGTTCGGCAGCAGTTCCTGGAAACGCTCCGAACCCGGGCCTATGTTTCCGTCATGAACGAAGATGTCCAAATGGCCGGGGGCGACGTCTTCTATACCGCTCTGTCCGACAAAGCGTTCGATGCAGTGCTGGGCGTACAGCATTGGGGGCAATTCGACGCGGTCACGCGGGCCTATTCCCCGCTCGCGGAGACGCTCGGCGATCTCGAACCCTACACCACCGCCTATGGCCGCTTCACCCAGCAAATCCTTTCGTGGCTCTATGTTGCGCCGGGTGCCACGTTCCGTCAGACCGATAAAGACACCAATGCGACGAACCAGGACTACAAACGCTACGACCTCAACTTCATCATGGAGGCGAATGAGTCGTTGACGACCACGCTGGGCTGTGAATACTGGGATGTCGGCGATGGCGACCGCTTCTGGAGTCTCAGCGGCGATGTCCGCTACCGCTATCACAAACTGTGGGAAGTGTCGGCTGGAGCCGCATATATGGACTACAACTACTCCCAGCTTTCGGACTATTCGGTCTTTACCGATGATACAGCCGCACCGCCGGTTATTACCCCATTGGATGGCACGCGCCAAGACCAGTCCCCCAACGCATACACCTACTTCCTTCGCGGAAAATGGAATATTACGCAAAACCTGGCGCTGCGTCTTGCGGGCGAAATCGAAGACGACAGCGATGCGGAAGATCTGGCCTACCAGATTCGCACATCACTTGAGGTAAGGCTGTGAAAACGAAGTATCTCATCATGATCATCTCCGCGGGATCCGCCTTGCTGCTGGCCGGATGCGACAAGGAAAAATACAGCCTGCGGTTCAGCCACAATCTGCATGTCACCGAAAACGGGATGGATTGCGCCGACTGCCACGGCGCACCGGGCCAGCCCCACAAGCCCATCACGCACGAAACGTGCGCCGACTGCCACGACGAGGTGGCCGCCGAACAGGTCTCTGCGAAAACCTGTGGACTCTGCCATGAGGAAAAGCAGCTGCCATCGTTGAAGGAATGGAAGCCCGAACCCGCCGCGACGAACCGGACTTTTTTTGTCCATACCGAGGCCTTGGCTGGAAAATGCCAGGATTGCCACGGAGCACTATTGGCCAAAGACCTTGAATCCGTGCCGATGATGACCCGCGAGGATGTTGTGAATATCCGGAATTCCGCACATGCTTCGGGGCAGGATTGCCAGACATGCCACGTCGATATGGCTCCCGACCGGGCACCACCCAGCCATAGCCAGGCTTGGCTGCGGCGGCATGGCCAGTTCGGCATGCAAAGCGATGCCGCATGCAGTGTCTGCCACTCCGAGGAATCCTGCACGCAATGCCATAGCTCCATGCAGCCGGTTTCCCACAATAACCTGTGGCGGCTCCATACGCATGGTACCGTGGCTGGATGGGATCGAAGCAGCTGCATGGTCTGCCACCAGGAGGATTCCTGCCAGTCGTGCCACGAAAACAACAAACCGGCTACGCATACGGCTCGATGGGCCGCACCAGGGTTTAGACCGACCCATTGCATTGGTTGCCACAATACCTCGTCGCCTGGCGATGGTTGCGCGACCTGCCATGAGGGGGGCAACGATATTATGCTGCACGAAGCCTACTGGGGGAATGCCAGCTACGACCACAACACGCTTCCTGCAGGGACAAGCTGCTACGTGTGCCACTGGTCGAAGACCCCGTAGCGATCCCCGTAGTTCGCATTCGGCGGTAGAGGTTGCTACAACTTGCGGACGGTGCAGCCGGACGGGGCGATGTCGAGTTCAAAGGCCTTGATGCCTTTCGAGCCGCGCACAAGGGCCTTGACCGGCTCGGAGACGGTCAGTTCGAAGGCCAAGGCCTGCAGGTCGGCCGGCGAGCCTTCGACCATCCCAAGTTTCCCTTTTGCATCAACCACGCATTCCACGGAGGTGTAGCTTGGTTTAGCGACAGGTTTAAGCGACAGGATTTTGGCATCGGAGTCGGCCGGGATCCGCACCACCAAGGTAATTTGTCCGGGTAGTTCGGTGCTGTTGGGCGTGAATTCAAAACGAGCCACCAACCCTGCTGCGGTTTGCTGCACGGTCGGTGCCTGCAAGAGTAGCGTCTCCGGTTCTTCGACCGGTTTGGGAACAACGGGAGCAACCTTGGCAACCTTGTCCGCCATCGGTTTGCCGAACTCTCCTGTCTTGAAAAAATCGAGCTCGGTGTTCGCCGCCTTCAGCTCGGATTGCACGGCCGCAAGCGTTTCGCGTTGCTGGGCATTCTGCTCCGCCAATTTTTGCATGGCGCTTTTGGTTTGCGATGAATCTTTCCACAGCAGAACCACGATGAGGAACATCGCCCCCGTGGCAATCAAACTTCCACGGGCTGGATTTTTTTTTGCGGAGGAAACAGGGGAGTCGGTAGGTTTTTGGAGGTTCTTTTTCATCGGGGCAATATGAAGATCGCGGCTAGTCCAGTCAAGTATCGATCCGTCGCCGGGCATGGGCATGGATGCGAAAAAAGCCCCGCGCGATTGCGCAGGGCTTTTGTTCTGTTCGTGGCAGGCGGGACGCCTGCGCTACGGTTAGTTTCCGGCGCGGCCGCCGACGCCCTTGGTACCTTTGGCGATCTCCTTGGCCTTGCCTTTTGGGCGCAGCGAGCGGGAGGCTTCGCCTGCCTTCCACATTTCGGAGTTGTGGATGGCGCCGAGTTCCTTGTCGAGCCGCTCCTTGTAGTTCTTCGCGCCGCAGACTTTCAGCACGCGCTTGGCTTCATCCTTGTTCTTGACGGCCTTGTAGAGGTCGTTGAAGACGGGGAGGGTGGCCTTCTTGAACTTCGGCGCCCAGTCGAGCGCACCGCGCTGCGCCGTGGCGGAACAGTTCGAGAACATCCAGTCCATGCCGTTTTCATCGACGAGGCGGATGAGGCTCTGCGTCAGCTCTTCGACGGTTTCGTTGAAGGCCTCGGACGGGCTGTGGCCGTTCTTGCGGAGCACGTCGTACTGCGCTTCCATCACACCAGCCAGGCAACCCATCAGCACGCCGCGTTCGCCGACGAGGTCGGAGGTGACCTCCTTCTCGAAGGTGGTCGGGAAGAGATAGCCGGAGCCGATGCCGATGCCTACCGCCATGCAGCGTTCCTCGGCCTTGCCGGTAAAGTCCTGGTGGACGGCGAAGCTGGAATTGATGCCCGCGCCGCTCAGGAAGTTGCGGCGGACGTTCAGCCCGGAGCCCTTCGGAGCAACTAGAATGACATCGACATCTTTAGGCGGAATGATTTTGGTTAGGTCCTTGTAGACGATCGAGAAGCCGTGGCTGAAATAGAGGGCATCGCCCGGCTTCAGGTTGCGCTTGATCTGCGGCCAGCAGATTTTCTGCGCGGCGTCGGAGAGCAGGTATTGGATGACCGTGCCCTTCTGGACGGCTTCCTCGATCTCGAAGAGGGTTTCGCCGGGAACGAAGCCATCCTTCTTGGCGCGGTTCCAGTCCTTCATGAATTTCTTGGACTGGCCGATGATGACGTTGAAACCGTTGTCGCGCAGGTTGAGCGCCTGGGCCGGACCCTGTACGCCGTAGCCGATGATGGCGATGGTTTCATTCTTCAGCACTTGGCGGGCTTTCGCCAGACTGAACTCCTTGCGGGTAACGACGGTTTCCTTCGTACCGCCAAAGTCGATAACTGCCATGGTATCTCTCCTTCTGGTTGGGTTAACATCATGCCTCTGCATGAAACGTTGCATTGTTAAACTCTTCCGTTTCAAGCGTCAACGAGGAAACGTATAAACCCGTGTAGACAAAGGGTGTTTTTCAGGCTCCGGACGGTTTGGAGAGGCGTTCGGCGAGCGGGGTGAAACGGTCGAGAAGGAGCACCTGTTCGTTGGTCATGTTGGTTTGCATGAACTGCCGCACATACTCGATGGCTTCACCGGTAGTCATGCCGGTGATGTCGCGGACGATGCAGCAGGTCATGACGCCCGTGCGTCCAACGCCGGCGTTGCAATGCACGGCCATGTGGGCGCCCGCGCGCAGGTAGCCGGAAACCTGGTCGACGGTCTTGGAGAAGGCGTGCAGTTCGGGGCTGGTGTAGTCGGCGATAGGGAAGCGGATCGGCTGGATGTTGTTTTGCTTGTAGATGGACAGCAGGTCGCGTTTGGCTTTCTTTTCCAGTTCGGCATCCGTCACCAGCATGATGGCAAACGCGATATGGTGTTGCTTGTAGATCTTCAGCAACGCATTCCCGGGGTCGTACGGGCCAAAGGGCATCGGGCTGACGTACAGCTGGCCCTTGACGTCGAGCGGAATCCGCACGCAGGTTTTTTCCTGTTTTCCGAATAGAAACATGGCTTATTTCGCTTGGTTGATAATCGCGATGGTGGTGTCTTCGACTTCCTGCGCCACCGCCAGCAGTTCCTTGGAGTCCGACAGGGCCGCGAGCATGGCCTTTGGTTTGATCATGCCGATCTTGGTCTGCCCGTTTTCGGCGTAGACCGAAATACGGCAGGGTAGCGCCATATTCAGGCTCATGTCCGCCATCAACACCGCCTTGGCCTTGTGCGGGTTGCAGATTTCAAGGATCTGGCATTCGTTGGCAAAATCGACGCCCTTGTTCTTCATGGTTTGCTGCAGGTTGTGGATGTGCAACACGCCGAACTGGTGTTCCTTTGCGGCCGCTGCCACATCCGCAACGGCCTGCTCGACTGATTTATCGGTGACCACGACATATTTCATTTTGTGCCTCCCGTGTTCGCGTTCCAATGGCTGTGCAGAGTAGCTGTTTTTCCAGCCATTGGAAATTGAAAGTTGGAGCAATGGCATCCAAAGTCCCCGGCCATGAAGATTGAGCTATATATAAACGCTTCGCCGTTTTTCAAGGGACTATCCGAAGCCCACCACAACGAGCTATCCAAGATTTGTATGCTTAAGCAGGTGAAGAAGCGCGACTATCTCTTCCACGAAGGCGACAAGGGGAACAGCATGTTCCTGCTGGTCGCCGGCAACGTTCAGCTGCACAAGAATACGGAGGATGGCCGCGAGGTGGTAATCCGCATGATCAAGCCCGGCGATGTTTTTGCGGAAGTCGTCCTGTTCGAGAAGGAGCGCTATCCCGTCTCCGCCCGCGCCGTCACCAACGCCGATGTGCTTGTATTTGGCAAGGAGGGCATCCACCGCCTATTGGCCGAGGAGGATTTCCGGAACGACTTCATCGCCCTGCTGATGGCGAAGCAACGCTACCTCGCCGAGCGCATCCAGGAGTTGACCACGAAGGATGTTGAACACCGCTTCTTCACCTTCCTGCGCAGCCAGTACGGTGAGAAGGAAACCATCACCACGCCGCTTTCCAAAAAGGATATCGCCGCTGCTATTGGCACCACGCCCGAAAGCCTTTCGCGGCTGATACTACGCCTAACCGACGACAAAATCATCGACTGGCAGGGCAAAAAAATCCGCATCCTTTCCGATCCGTGGAAGTGGCTGGAGTAAAGCTTGCGCGAAGCGCCTTGGAGTGCGGAGACCACGTCTCCGCTTTTTAGAGCGCCGACGGTGTCGACGCACTCCAGAGCGGCTGCGACGCACCCGCACCATGCAGACGAAAAGAACTGGCGTCGTTGCATCAAAAATCATCGAGGACGGTCACCTTATCGGTCTTGAAACGGGCGAGGGTGTTGATGAAGGAGCGGGATGAGTTGTGTTCGAGCCATGCCTGCGAGCACCAGCGGTAGTTCGCGGCGTTGTCGACCACGCCGTGGTGGACGGGATTCTGATGAACATAGCGCAACCGGGCGAACCACGATGTCTGGTGGGTGATATGCGAGTCCCAATAGTTGTGCCAGACCTTGCGGCCTGCTGAGTTGTCGATTCGGTTCAGTTGCAGCGCCGACCATTTATGCAAGGCGGTGACCATCTCTTTCAGGCATTCCGGATTTCCCGGCGAGAGTGCGACGAAATGATAGTGGTTCGACATGACGGCCCAGGCCTGGAGTTGCCATCCAAACTTTTTCGCCTGTTCGAAGAGGAGGGTGCGGACAAGGGTAAGTTTTTCGGGGGTGTTGAGGATGTGTGCTTTGCGATAGGTGCCGCCGGTGACCATGTAGCCACCTTGTACCGACAGGGCATGCATGGGGGCGTGCGGCCAGTATGGTTTCGAGTCGTCCATGCTTGGATTGAAGCGTAGAGGTTCGCTATTGCACAAGAGCAAAAACGAAGTTTGCGTGAAGCGCTTCGGAGTGCGGAGACCACGTCTCCGCTTTTAGAGCGCCGACGGTGTCGACGCACTCCAGAGCGGCTGCGCCGCTACGGTGCGTATGGACTTAGCTGTCGGTCTGCTGCTTCATGCGCGTTTCGATGTCATGTTCGTAGAGGGCTTCGAAGGTTTCTTCGAGGTCGCCTTCCATGATGCGGTCGAGCTTGTACAGCGTGAGGCCGATACGGTGGTCGGTCAGGCGGTTTTGCGGATAGTTGTAGGTGCGGATCTTTTCGGAGCGGTCGCCGGTGCCGACCATGGATTTGCGCTCGGAGGCCTCGGCCTCGGCGACCTTTCGCCGCTGTTCGTCAAAAAGCTTGGCGCGCATGACCTTCAGCGCGGCAGCCTTGTTCTTGTGTTGCGAGCGCTCGTCCTGGCACTGCACGACCAGTCCGGTAGGAATGTGGGTGATGCGGATGGCGGAGTCGGTGGTGTTGACGTGCTGTCCGCCAGCGCCGGATGAGCGGTAGGTGTCGATGCGCAGGTCGTCCATCCGCATGTCGACATCGACGTCCTCGGCTTCGGCCAGCACGGCGACGGTGGCGGCGGAGGTGTGTACGCGGCCCTGTGTTTCAGTAGCGGGTACGCGCTGTACGCGGTGGGTTCCGCCTTCGTGCTTGAGAACCTTGTAGACGTCTTCGCCTTCGACGGAGAACGATATTTCCTTGTAGCCGCCGGATTCGGAGGGACTGGCATCCATGACGGAATGCCGCCAGCCCTTGACGTCGAAATAGCGGGTGTACATGCGGTAGAGGTCGCCGCAGAAGAGGCCGGCTTCGTCGCCGCCGGTGCCGGCGCGGATTTCCATGATGACGTTGCGGCTGTCGGTTGGATCCGGTGGAATGAGTGAAATGGTCATTTCGCGCTCGGCGATCGGAAGCTTTTCTTCCACTTCGGCCAGTTCGGCTTCAGCCATTTCGCGCAGTTCTTCATCGGAGGCGGGATCGGCCAGGATGGCTTCGCTCTCGGTTTTGGTATCGAACAGGTCCAGATATTTCTTTGCGCAGGCCGCCAGCTTTTTCAGGTGCGAGTACTTGCGCATGCACTCGGTCATCTTTTTCTGGTCGGCGGAGACTTCGGGTAGCGACATGCGCTCTTCGAGTGCGACGAGCTTGGCTTTGAGCTGTTCAAGATATGCGTGGTCGATCATGGCATCCACCGTTGGTCACTCTTCGGAATACGGGCACAAAAAGGCCGAACCGGCTTGCGCGGGTTCGGCTTTCGGAACGCAGTCGAACTAGTAGGTGCCTTCGGCGAAGCGCTTCTTGAAGCGGTCCACGCGGCCCTCGGTGTCGATCAGCTTAGCGCTGCCGGTAAAGAACGGGTGGCAGCTCGAGCAAGTGTTGACGTGCATTTCCTTGACGGTCGAATTGGTCTTGAGTTCGTGGCCGCAGGCGCAGCGAACCACGGCGGTTGTGTATTTCGGATGAATATCTGTTTTCATGGTTAAAATCCTCGTGTTCAATTGGGAGCGTGGTTTTTAAACAAACCGGACCGCGGGATCAAGGTAAAGTTTCCCTTTTTTAAAGCGAATAGTCTTTCAGCCCGCCCGGCCTTTGAGTATTTTTTCGAGCCTATGGGGTGTATTGCCGTCAGATCCAAATGGAGAATTCGCCGCGTCATGCTTGCCGCAGTGCTGGCTTCAAGTTTGCCGGCCAGTCTGGTTTTTGGGCGGGGCGTGACGGAAAGCCAGCTCTCGCGGCTTGATCCGAGCACCGAAGCCACCAGTGTTCTGCTGGAGACCGCCAAGGCGTTGCTGACGGATGAACAACTCTCCGAGGCGCTGCCGTTCCTTGAGGAAATCCTGGTTCGGCTCGAAGGCGACGATGACAAGAAAGCCCTGCAAACCCTGGCATTTTCGCTCTACCAACTGGCGGATTGCCAGATGAAACTCGGCGAGTATGCCCCTGCCGCCAAACGCTTTATCCAGTTTTCGGACACTTTTCCGGACGACCCGTCCTGCGACCCTGCCCGCGTGCTGGCGGCGCAGTGCCTGACCATGCAGCAACAGTGGCCAGCCGCCGAGGAGCAGTCCTCCAAGGTGCTGGAGAACAAGCGGTTGGATGATGAGTTGAGGGTGTCCGCCACGCAGTTGCTGGCGGAAGCGCGCTATCAGCAGGGAAAATGGCGCGAAGCCGTCGCCCCGCTGGGTTCCTTGTTCCGGCTGGCGAAGAAGGATTCCGTGCGTTCCAGCGCCGCCGTGATGCTGGTGACCTGCTACGTGCGCCTGAACGATTTCGAAAACCTCTTCAAGTTCCTGCCGTTTTGCGATGATAGCGCCCGCCACGACGTGGGCCTGAATGTGGCGCTGTTGGAGGCTGGCGACAGCCATTACAACAAGGGTGAATACCAGAAGGCGTTGCTGCTCTACCGTCAGGTGTTGTTGAAAACGGATCTGGTTGCCCGCTATGAAACCCGCATGGGCGAAATCAAGGCGGGCACCAAACCATTCGTCGCTGGCGGGTCAATCTCGCTGGCGGACTATAAGGAACAGCTGCGCAAGTCGCAGGCGCTCTATGCCCGGCTGGAGCTGCAGTTGAAGGTGATCAAGGAGTTCCAGGACTACGATATGGACGTTGCCCTGCGCATTGCCCAGTGCTATGGCGACCTCAAGCGCAATTGGCCGGCGCACGCCATCTACGAGCGCATCTATACCGAAAGCCCCACCAACGCCTTGGCCGAGCAGGCCCGGTTCTCGGCCTTTGCGACCATGCTCGACGAACGCGAGTGGCAGACCGCCCTTGCCGAGGGCTATGCCTATGTCGAGCAACTGCCGCATGGCGCGTTCATCGACGACGTGACGCTCAATCTGATGCAGGTGCACATGCAGCTGGACCAGTTCGATCTGGCCTATGACATAGGTCGGAAGAGCTTGGAGCTGTCGCCCAGCCACAAGTATATCGACCAGGTGAAGTACATGATGGGCTACATCTGCTTCACCCAGTTCAACTATGCCGAGGCGCTGGATCTCTTCGGCGAGGTGCTCAAGCGCTGGCCGGACAGCCGCTACTATGAATCGGCGGAATACTGGCGTTCGATGTCGCTGCTGTTCCTCGGCCAATACGCCGAGGCCGTCACCGCCTTCAGCGGCTATCTCTCCAATCCGCAATATGCGGTCCATCTCTACGAAGAGGATGCCTCCTACCGACTGGGCATCGCCCAGTATGGAGCCGAACAGTATGTGGAATCCGAGGCCTCCTTCCGCGCCTTTGTTGGAAAATACCCCGACAGCAAACTGCTCTCCGAAGCCTATGCGATGCTGGGCGACCTGCGCGCCGCCGAAGGCGACCTTGATGTCGCGCTCGACTTCTACCGCCTGGCCCGCGAAAAGGCGCTGAACATGTCGCAGGTGAACTATCCCGTCTTCCAGTCCGCCAAGGTGCTCGAACTCGGCAAGCGCTACACCGATATCGTCGAGCTGATGTCCAACTACCTCACCGAATGGGGTGCCCAGGCCGACCTCGCCAACGCCGTCAACTGGAAGGGCAAGGCCTACAAGGCGCTCGGCGACTATCCGCATGCGCTGGAAGCCTACTTCGCCGCCGTCGACGCATTCGGCAACCAGGCCGAGCTGGTCGGCGTGGATCTGATTCTCAACGAATTGATCTCCGACTACCAGGGTACGGATTGGGTGGCCTTCCGCGGGGTTGTCGCCGACCAGCTTGGCACCCATCTGCGGGCCGCCGAAGAGAGTCGGCAAAAAACACTGGAGCTGCGCTACCAGACCGTGTTCGCCGCCATCACCAGCGGTGATGAGCGCACGGGCTATGTGGATTCGATCGTGCAGGCGAAGAATGTTCCCGCCGCCGGATCGATCACGCTGGTGCTGATTGCCCGCGAAGGCGTGGTGCGCAAGGACTACGAAATCGTCCACGAAGCCTTCCATCGCTACATGTCGAACTTCGAAGTGTCCGCCAACATGCTCTATGTGATGAATGCCAACCTCGACGCGCTGGTGGAGGAGGGGAGCTATGACGATGCGCTGGCGCTGTCGGAGGATATCCTCATGAAGTTCGGCTACAGCCCATCGGTCGGCTGGGCGCGCAAGCGGCGCGGCGATGCCTATCGCCTGCAAGGCCAATACGAACGGGCCGTCGAGGCCTATACCGAACTGCTGAACATCCGCGAATGGCGCGGACCGCTCACGCCGGAGGCGCTCTACCAGATCGGCATCTGCAAGTTGGAGATGGGCGAAACCGCGGAAGCCTTTGCCTACTTCCAGCGCATCTACGTGCTCTACGAAAACCATACCGACTGGGTTGCTCCGGCCTACGCCAAGAGCATCGACTGCCTCGCCCGGCTCGGCGGGCGGACGCAGGAAATCATCAATACCTGCAAGGAGATGCTGGCCAACGAAACGCTGGCCGCCACGCCCGAAGGCCGCCAGGCCCGCGAAACACTGAACAAACTCGAACCGACGGGGGTGGTGCAATGAGGGCGTCCATGTTGCTGTTGTTTGTGGGTTTGGTTGCAACCGCCCATGCGGAATATGCCGCGAAGGTCACCGTCAACACCGGCAACTCCTTCGTGGTCAAGCAGCTCGATATCCGCGGCGACCGCCTGTTTTCCGAATCGGGGCAGGCCTCGACCTCCATCTCGGTCATCACCGCCGTCGAGTTCCGTTTCAACGAGATCAATCTGAAGATGTGCGAGACCATGTTCCGCTCGGGCGACCTCAAGGCGCTCGAAGACCTGCTCCAGCAATACGTTGGTCCGGCGCTGCCCTACAGCTACTTGCCGACCAACCTGGGCGGCTACATGGAATGGCTGGCGCGGGTGCAGGTTTGGAACGGCAACCGGCCGGGTGCGGAAAAAACCATTGGCCTCATGCGCAAGGTGAACGATAGCCGCGTGGTCGACGTGGCCAACCTCTATTTCGTGTTGCTGCTGCTCGACCAAGGGAAGGTGGACCAGGCCAAGCTGGTGTTTGGCGCCGTGGCGGATCCAGCGGCGATCTCCGTCCCCATGGCGGAATATCTCAACGGCCGCTTTGCGGTGGAGCGCGGCGACTACCGCGAAGCCATGCAGCATATTTCGCGGATCCTCGCCTTCCACAGCCGCGATCCCGAATGGATGCCTCCGGCCACCGTGCTCGAGGCGCGCGTCTACAAGGAGACCGGACAGCTGGAGAAGGCGTTGTCCGTGGCAAACGAACTGATGTTGGCATATCCCGGCACGCAATGGAGCAAGCTGGGCGAAGCGATCAAGAAGGAACTCAACTGATAAACGAGGAGGACGGTTCATGATGAAAAAAAGCTACTTTGGATTGGCGACCATGCTGGTGATGCTGGCCGCGATAATTGTTCCCATTGCAACCGTGCTGGCGCAGGATGCGGCCCCGGCCGCGGATGCAAAGATTGCGGTGGCCGAAACCCTGACCCTCGGTACGCTCATCAAGCAGGGTGGGTGGACGATGTATCCTCTCGGATTCTTTTCGATGGCCGCCGTCTATTTCATCATCCGAAACTCCATCCTGCTGCGCGAAAAGAACATGCTGCGCGAAGACCTTAAGCCGCAGATCGAGGCGCTCATGTCCAGGCGCGACGTCGCCGGCGTCCGCCGGCTGTGCGCGGAAAACCAAAGCCTGCTGACCGCCGTGCTCGATGCCGGCATGGAGCGCGTTTCGGAAGAGCACGAGTATGATGCGGCCCACATCATGGAAGCCATCGAGGAAGCCGGCAACGAGCAGATGGTCACCTTCATGAAGCCGATCAACTTCCTCTCCATCATCGGCGGCACCGCCCCGATGCTCGGGCTGCTCGGCACCGTGTCGGGCATGATCAAGGCCTTCGCCATCATCGCGCAGGGCGGCATGGGCGATCCCGGCAAGCTGGCCGGCAGCATCGGGGAAGCGCTCATCACCACCGCGACCGGGCTGGTCATCGCCATCCCGGCCATGATCGCCTACTTCATCTTCAAGAACAACTTCATCAAGAGCATGTCCACGATGGGCCGCATGGTCGGCCACTTCATGAACATCTACCGCTACGCCAAGGCCAACTAGGTCGCGGGAGGCACATCCGTGAAATTCAAGATTCCAGTTGAAGGCGGCGACGACGAGATCAACATGGCCCCCATGATTGACATGGTCTTCCTGCTGCTCATCTTCTTCATGGTGGCTTCGCACATGTCGAAGCTCGACCGCCGCCCCGTCGAGCTTCCGGTGGCGGACAAGTCCGTTGTGCCCGAAAACGCGCGCGGCCGGCAGATGATCACCCTTGAATCCAAGGATCCAACGGGCGAAGACGTGGCGATCTACATGAACCTCGACGAGGTAAAGGTGGAGTCCATCGCTCCCTACATCAAGAAGCTGCTGGCCGAAAACAGTGACGCCGAGGTCTACCTGCGCGCCGATCGCTTCGTGAAGCACAAGCATGTGAAGGAAGTCATGGCCGCCTGCGCCGAGGGTGGCGTGGCCAACGTGATTTTCGCCACCTTTGAATCCGGAAAATAATTATGAAAGCCTGGATCAACGAACTGATCAACGAGAAGGCCGATCTGCAGATCGCGCCGCTCATCGACGTGGTGTTCCTTCTGCTCATCTACTTCATGGTCAGCGCCCGGCTCAAACGTCCCGAGGCCGACCTGACGCTCTCGCTGCCCGGCGCGGTGGCGCAGTCGACCGAGCTGCAAATGCCCGACGAGCAGATCATCGAGGTCATGGCCGACGGCACCATCATGCTCAACAACAAGACCTACACCGCCCAGGACAAGTCGGACCTCGCCAGCCTCGAATACACCCTGCTGCGCTACCAGCAGGCCTCCGAAGCCGCGAAGACCAAGGCGGTGATCACCATCGCGGCCGACGACAACTCCGTGCACGAACGTGTGATCGACGTGCTCAACGCCTGCGCCGGCGCCGGCATCAAGAACGTAACCTTTGGCAATGTGCAATAGTCCTCCAGTTGAAACGCTTCAGCCATCCGCTCCATCCCAGCCGGACATCGACCTCAAGCGCCTGCAGAAGAACTACGACGCGCTCGTTCGTTCGCAGGAAATCTACTACCCGCTGGCCTACCGTTTCACGAGCCGGCTCGGGAGCGGGCGGCAGGGCATCGTCTACCAGGCGTTGCGGCAGGGTGCACGCGGCTGCATCACCCAGCACGCCATCAAGATCCACGATCCTTCGATCTATCCCAGCACCGAAAAGTATTGGACCGACATGGGGCGCATCGCCTCGCAGATCAGCACGCTCCAGAAGGTCCACAGTCCGCAGCTCGTCTCGCGCGACATCTACGAGGAGGTCAACGGCATCGGCTATACCCAGATGGAAGTCGTTGAAGGGATCGATATCCACAGCCTGATCCAGCGCGACCATTCCACTCTCGTCAAGTCGCGCAGCACGGCGGAGGAGTGGGACTATTTCAACGAAGTGATTTTCAACCCGTACGGCATCCAGCCGGGCGTCGCGCTCTACATCATGCGCCAGGCGCTCAGGGGGCTGGAGGCGCTGCACAACGCCGGGTTCCTGCATTCGGACATCAAGCCCGCCAACATGATGATCGACCGCCTCGGGCTGGTGAAGCTCATCGACTACGGCCGGGCGGTGCGGGTCGACGAAGAGAACACCTTCCTGATGGGAACGCCGCTCTACATGGCGCCGGAGATCCACCGCCAGCAGGGTGCTTCCATCCAATCCGACATCTACAGCGTCGGGCTCGTGGGCCTGGAGCTGCTGTGCAACGAGCCGCTGGTTGCGATGTCGGTCCTGGACGAAACGAAATTGCTCGATTGCAAGGACCGGCTCGTCGATATCCTGCCGAACGTGCTGCCGGAGGCGGTGCGGAAAAACGAATACCTGATCGAGATGTTCTGCAAGTTCCTGCATCGGGATCCCGCGCAGCGCTATGCTTCCGCCGCCGAAGCCGAATCCGGGCCGGACGGGTTGAACCAGATCCACAAGCAGCTGGCCATGGCGGGAAAGGATACGGAGTACGACCGCGAGCTCGAAAAGTATGTGGGCAAGGTGCTTGGAGGTTTTACGCCGCCCGTCGACGTGGTGGAGGAGCTGATTGGCTGACAACGGGCTTCTCTTTTCGGGGTTATTGGTTGTACGGCCCCGATCTTTTGGCTATAAACGCACCCTTGTTTTAGAAAAAAAGCCGTTAGGATGTTAATTGAGAAGGAGTTTTTAGAATGAATGTTCTGCATGTATGCGCGAATCCGAAGCCGACCGAGGAGTCTGTTTCCAAACAGCTCGCCGCCGCGTTTTTTGGCAAGATGATCGAACTGAGGCCCGACATCGAGCTGGTGAATGTCGACCTCTACGACGAAAAGCCGCCGTTCTTTTCCTACGAGCTCTACAAGCGCGTATGGTATCCCGTCTTCGACGCCGCCTACAAGCCGTCCAAGGCCGAGGAAATGGCCATGAACTATGCGGCCGCCCAGGCCGAAGCGTTCAACGCCGCCGACGTTCTGGTGCTCACCATGCCGATGTGGAACTTCACCGTGCCCGCCATCATGAAGGCGTGGATGGACCAGGTGCTCTGCCCCGGTCTCACGTTCAAGATCAGTCCCCAGGAAGGCGTCACGCCGCTGCACAAGATCAAGAGCATCGTTCTGCTCGTGGCCTCCGGCGGCGTCTACAAGGAAGACGACGAACGCGATGCACTCACCCGCCAGGTTCGTTCGGCCTTCGGCTTTGTCGGCATCACCGATATCGAAATCGTCTGGGCCGACGGACAGAACCCGCTCTTCAACATGGATCACGAGCAGCGCAAGGAAATGGCGATCGAAGCCGCATCCGAAATCGCCGAAGACATTGCCGAGCTCGAACTCGAAACGACGTTCGGAGCATTTGGCGAAGAATAAGGCCCATGGGCGTATTTGTTAAAATCTGTGGAATCTGCTCCAGGTCCGACCTCGAGCAGATTTCTGCTTTTCAGCCCGATGCGCTCGGCTTCATCCAATGGCCGGGATCCAAGCGCTACACCGCCCCCGAAACCGTCGGCCAATGGGAAACGCCCGAAGGTATCCGGCGCGTCGGCGTGTTTGTCGCGCCAACCGAGGCCGAGCTGGCGCACGCCGCGCAACACGCCCGCCTCGACGTCTTGCAGGTGCATCGCGTTTCCAGTGGATGGAAACTCGACCGCGGCCTATTCCAAGGCTTGGAAGTCTGGCGCGCCCTCAATCCCGACGAACTCTACTTCTCCGAATCGCACTTTCAGTTCGACCGCTATTTGCTCGATTCCTACGACCCAAAAACCGTCGGCGGAACCGGCCAGACCTGCGATTGGGACAAGGCCAAGTCGCTCGTCCAATCCTTGGAAGCGCCGATCCTGCTCGCCGGCGGCCTGACGCCCGAAAACGTTGCCGAGGCCATCCGGATCGTCCACCCGTGGGGCGTCGATGTCAGCTCCGGCGTCGAACTTCAACCCGGCGTAAAAGACCTCGCCAAGGTCGAAACCTTCATCGCCGCCTGCCGCGCATCATGACCACCACCCGCTTTGCGCCAAGCCTGACCGGCTATCTGCACCTCGGCCACGTGCTCCACATGTTGCATGTCTGGGGCATCGCCCGCGCCAAGGGCGGACAGGTCGTTGCGCGGATCGAAGACCACGATCTTTCCCGCCGCCGTCCAGAATACGAACGCGCCATTCTGGCCGATATGGAATGGCTCGGCTTTTCTCCAGACCTTGGAATTTCGGCGACCGCTGCGCCGGTGCCGTCGCCCTACCGCCAAAGCGATTGCACTGCGCACTATGAAGCGGCGCTGGCCGAATTGGCCGCCAAGGGGTTGGTCTACGGGTGCGAATGCAGCCGAAAGGACATACGTGGAGGGACGCCGTCCTCGGCGTCCGCGGACAGCGAGGACGCTGTCCCTCCAGCACAAGAACTGTGCTATCTGGGAACCTGCGCGGATAAGAACCTACCGCTGGAAGGTAACACCGTGCGTTTCCGCGTGCCGAAGGGGGAGGTTGCTTTCCGCGATTTGGCCTTGGGCGAGTGCTGCCAGATCCCGCGGCAGCAATGCGGCGACTTTTCGCTCCGCGACCGTTCCGGCCAGTGGACCTATCAGTTTTGCTGTGTCTGCGACGACATCCGGCAAGGCGTCAACCTCGTCGTGCGCGGCGAAGACATCCTTTCCTGCACCGGACGGCAAATCCAACTCTTCGAAGCGTTCGGCCAAGCGCCGCCGCACTACTTCCACCATGGCCTGTTGCACGATGCCGACGGCCGCAAGCTCAGTAAGCGCCAACGCTCTGAAAGCATCACCCAACTACGCGAAGCCAGAGTTTCCCCCGCAGAAATCATAGGTCGCGCCGTTTTTGCCGCCGGG
>JAIPJC010000030.1 GCA_021734345.1 Kiritimatiellales bacterium
GGGGGGCTTCCAGGTTACCGGCGTGGTACACCGCGCGGCCGCGCTACTGATGGTCGCGATCTTCCTGACCCATCTGGGCGATCTGTTCCGGCGCCGCAAGACCGAGTTCAGAAACCTGAAGGAACTGCTGGCCGGGCCGAACACCATGATGCTCACCCTGCGCGACCTCAAGGAGTTCATCGGAACGATGAAGTATTACCTGCACAAGGGACCGCAGCCGAACTACGGCCGCTGGACCTACTGGGAAAAATTCGACTACCTCGCCGTCTTCTGGGGGGTTGCGGTCATCGGCATGTCCGGACTCATTCTCTGGTTCCCGGTATTCTTCTCCCACTTCCTGCCCGGCTGGGTCATCAACGTGGCGACGATCGTCCACAGCGATGAAGCCCTGCTGGCCGCCGGCTTCATCTTCACCATCCACTTCTTCAACACGCACTTCCGTCCGGAGAAGTTCCCGATGGACACCGTTATCTTCACGGGCCGCATGTCCGTCGAAGATCTCAAGCACGAGAAGCCGGGAGAATACGAAGATCTGGTCAACAGCGGGAAACTCGAAGAACACCTCGCCGATCCGTTGCCCGAACACAAAGTGAAAGTGCTCGCCTTCTTCGGATGGATCGCACTTGGAATCGGACTCAGCCTCGTCGTCGGCATCATCTACGCGATGATATTTGTGTACAGGTAGGGTGCGACCAAAAGCCGGATAGAACCACCCGCGAATGAAATTGCCATTTCTTGCTGTAGCGGCGGTTCTTGGAAATGCAAGCGGCTCTTACAGAAACAGCTTCCTCAGTGTCTCGGGAGTGGCGGCAAGTTCGGCTGGCGAGCCGGAGAAGGCTACTTTCCCAAGTTTGAGTGAATAGACGTGGTCGGCGATGGCGAGGACTTTGCGGACTTTCTGCTCGACGATCATAACGGTCACACCGTGCGTCCGGTTGACTTCGACGATTTTCTCGAAGACATCCTTCAGGACGTTCGGGGAGAGGCCAAGGGACGGCTCGTCGAGCATGAGAAGCTTGGGCTTGGATACCAGGGCGCGGGCGATGGCGACCATTTGTTGTTCGCCGCCAGAAAGCGTACCGGCGGTCTGTTTTAGCCGGGGCGGGAGTTGCGGGAACAGTTCGAGTATGGCGGCGACGCGTTCGGCAACCTCCTTCTTGGGCAGGTGCGTCCCGCCAAGTTCGAGGTTCTCGCGGACATTGAGTTCGCCGAAGACCCGGTTGCCCTGAGGGCAGAAGGTGATGCCCTGCCGCACCCGCTGGGCCGGACTGGCACCGTTCAGGTCGGCACCGTCAAACATGAGCGAGCCGTTCCAAAGCGGGAGCAATCCGTGGGCGACTTTCAGGATCGTGGATTTCCCCGCGCCGTTTGGCCCGATGATCGCCGTGATCTTCCCGGTCTGTGCGGCAAGATCAATGCCGAAAAGCACCTGCTTCTTGCCATAACCGGCATCGGCGGCTTTCAGCGTCAGCAAGCCTGAAGCATCCAACCCGGAAGACCCACGATTGGCACAATTGGACTCTCGCAGAGACGCAGAGGCCGCAGAGTTAGAACCCTTCGCGGTCTTCGCGCCTTCGCGTGAAACCTCTCCGCTTGAGTCTATTCTGGGTTTTGCATCAGTCAAGATAGGCCTCGATTACTCGTGGATCATTCAGGACTTCGTCGGGGGTGCCTTCGCAGATCTTCCGTCCGGCATCCATGAAGATCATGCGGTGGGCGATTCCCTTGATGGCGTCAATATCGTGTTCGATGACGATGGCCGATTTTCCCTGATTTGGCAGGTCGGCAATAATGGTCAGAATGCGCTCGGCCATTTCCGGGGCGATCCCGGCAATCGGCTCGTCCAGCAGCAGCAGATCGGCATCCGCAGCAAGGCAGCAGACAATCGATAGCAGCTTTTGCTGACCGTAAGACAAGTTGTCGGCCAGGTCGTGGGCCTTTTCGGAGAGCCCCGCCGGCTCAAGCAGTGCAAGGGCCTTCTCCCGGATACCGTCTTCGTGCCGTTTGCAGAGGCCGGGACGGAAAAACACGTTCAGCAGATTTTCCCCAGGCTGGTTCTTGAAACAGAGTAGGACGTTTTCCAGCACGGTAATGCGGCGAATGAGGCGCAGGTTCTGAAAGGTCCGGGCGATCCCCAAGTTGGCAATCTTATGGACCGGCCGTCCGACCAAGGCCTGGCCCTTGAAACTGGCGGACCCGGAATCCGGCGCGAGAAGCCCGGTCAGGACATTGAAAAGCGTCGTCTTCCCGGCCCCGTTCGGCCCCAGCAGCCCGAGAATCTCCCTTTCCGCGACCGCGCAGGAAAAATCCGCCAGCGCCACCACGCCGTTGAAGTGCTTGGATAGGGATTGTATGCCAGCCAGTGAGGTCATTTCGGCTTTGCCTCCCTTCCGAAAGCATATTCGCCGATGAGGCCCTGCGGCCGCCAGAGCATGCAGGCGACCAAGGCAAGGCCGTATATTATTTGGCGAACCTGCGCAGCCGAGGCATCCGGAAGAACAAGAAAACGAAGTGCTTCTGGCAGAACCACTACTGCTACAGCGGCAATAAGACCACCTCGAAGGTTACCAAGGCCACCAAGAATGACTATCGCCAAGCAAAGAACTGACTCCATCACAGTGAAACTTGAGGGATCAACGAAGCCTATGTGGTGGGCAAAGAAGACGCCAGGTATGGCCGATAGCGCTGCACTGAGGACGAAAACTGTCAGCCTTAGTCTCTTTGCATCTTTGCCCATCGCAGCAAGAAAGATCGGAGCGTCTTCAAGCCCCCATAAGAGGCGGCCAAAGGGCGATGACAGGGCGCGGGTACAGACCAACTGCAAGACAATCAATCCAACCCCAACGACAATCAGTGACGTCACTCTGATTGCCACAACGTTAGACAAATCAAAGAACCCCGGAATCTTTGAGATACCAAGGGCTCCTCTTGTCACGCTCATCCAACTATTGGCAACCACCCACAGCACCGCGTTGATACTGAGGGTACAAAGCAAAAAAAACTCACCACTACACCGCATGACAACGAGCCCAACGAGAAGCGCAATGGCAGCTGAGGTCGCGACCGCAAGGGGAAGAGAGATTAGGAAGCTTGCCCCTATGCGCGTAGATGCGATTGCGGCCACATAGGCACCGATTCCGTAGAAGGCGGCAGTTGAAAGAGCGAGAAGGCGAGTTCGCCCCGAGCAGAGGTTCAGACACGCGGCGAGCATCGCATACAGCATAACGATAGTGGCTATGTGTAGAATGTAACTCATGGTGCTGCCAGACCTGCTTGAGTTTCGCGCTGGAAGCGCGGCGCGATGACTGCGAGACCGAGAATAAGTACAGCAAAGGTGACTGCATCAGACCACTCCATTCCAACCGTCACGGCAGTCCACTGTTGAAGTCCAGCAATCAACAAGGCTGCGAAATACGTGCGAGCAAACCTGCCCACTCCTGCGAGCAAGGCTGCGGCAACTGCGTTTAGAAGCAGTCCAAACCCTAGATGGGGAGTAACACCAAGATCACAGGCAGCCAGGAAACCGGACATGCTCACGACAAGGGCTCCCGCCCCGATCGCGATGCTTCGTACCCTGCAAACGCTGACCCCAGTTGCGACAGCGAGATCCTCATTGGACGCCAAACCCCTGATAACTTTACCGATCCGGGAAAGCTTGAGGATTACAGCAACAAGTAGAATTGCCAATGGCACGCACACAATAGCGACCATCTGTGCATTGGTGAAATGGGATCCGCCAATGACGTAAACCGTCGAGCTCCACTCCATTGGGAAGGACACAACGTCATCACCGAAGATAAGGGACAGCATCCCACACAGAGTCGTGTAGACCCCCAGCGACGAAAGAGCTGGTGCCCATGAACTGCGAAAGCGAGAGATTATAGACGCATATAGTCTGTCTTGCAGCGCGACGGTAAGGAGCGTGGCGACACCAATCGCAAACAGTGCGCAAAGCAAACCCTGCTCTGCACCTATGCGTACGCCAAAAGCGAGTACATATGCGGGTACTACGATGACGGTAGCCAGGGAAAAATCGAAAAAGCGAGATGCCATGAATACTAGCGAGAATCCAACGGCGAGTAGCGCACAGAGGGATCCGGCTGCCATGGCATTGACGATGTACTGCGGCGACATTTATTTCTTCCCGTTTGATTGGGCTGCATGGGGGTATGCTAGTTCGGGGATCATGCCATCAGGGCCGAATACATGAATGTCGCCATCTGATGAGACGGTGATAACGACTCCAGCGCATCCATTCCCTTTTGCGCACCCATTGTGATCGGGGTCCGCCCCTAGATAGAGAGCAGCGGCAAGGGCACTTTGGTGACGCGTACCCCAAGCTAGTATCCTGTGATGGCCTTGCGTGTCAAGAAACCCTGCTGTTTCCTGTCTGGCACGGCTTTCACCCACTTTTTTTAGTAACCAATCCCTTACGTTGTAGTTCACAAGAATGTGCCGACGCCCAAAGACACGTTGATCAGCGAGGTCGACTATAGTCGCACCGTCTTGAATCGCAAGCTGGCGAAGGGTCTCACTCCCCGTTTTAGTCAGGAGCTTGCGGCCCTCGGCAAAGGGAAATACCTGCGTCATAGGGGCAAATGTATCCTGCCATGGAGTCGCTTCCTCGGAGAAACGCCGCGAGTCGATAACGACGAAGCTCGCTCCCTTGAGGTGCGTCGAAAGATTCCACGCCGTTTCCGTCAATACATTCAGTGCGCTGTGTGTCTGAACGTCCGCACTTGAGTAGCCAAGAATAGTCAGAATTGCTGATGTTAATGCGTCAGTGTATTCGTGGCCGTACTTCTCAGGAACAATCCACTTTCCGCCTCTCCTCCACAGCAGTAGTCTACCGCGTCCTAGGTCTGACCCACTCGTTCGGTCGGGGTGGAATACTTTTATGTCGCCGTTCTTCTCAACCATTATGAGGATGCATTCCCCTCCATCTGTAACGTCTGCCGGATCGGTTGATCCTATCAGATGGCAGAGATTCAGGAGATCCCCGGTGGGGCTAGCGTGAATGACACAACGCTGCTCTTCGTCTTGCAGGAAGCTGTGGTTCCCGAGCAGGAGACTGAGCACGCACGGTGATGTTAGTCCAGCTTCCGAGAAGGATTCCACATCTTCGGGCTTGTTTACCGCCCAGTGAAGAGCGCTTCTATCCAAGACGGACTTGTTGTCCGTGGTGAGAATGCGAGAAATGAATTTCAGGCGCTGTGAAGCGACATTGCCATGGCCAATGAAAAGCCGAAAACTGAGGCTCTCACCCTCATGCACAGCCCGCATCGCCAAACGTTCGCAGAGGACCAGATACTCGGGAAGATGCCAGAAGGTGTCACGGGCACTCTCGTCAGCGAATGAACGAAAACTGTCCATCTTTGTCATGAACGTGGCACAGACTCCTTCGCCGGTGAGTGCCTTGAGAATCTTGAGCTTGTTCTGAAATGAAGTGTCGTCAACCTTCGGCAGTGTCTGAGAGAGAACTTCGTTAACAACAGCTGAGAGATCAGTGTACCGAGTGACAAGCAGCTTAAGTATGTCTTCTTCGAGTTCCTCGCGCGACCAAGCGGTCGCGACCAATCTGCAAGCGCGGGATGACGTATTGGGTGGACTAAAGACGTACAGGTGGTCACCAGCCAACTCTCGATACAGATAGAGGAGTTGAAGACATCGAACCGCCTGCTGTGTTCGCGCACCCTCGGAGTGATCTTTGTGGCCAACGTGCTCGGGTGCAAGCTCTTCAATCAACAGTTTCCTCAATTCTTCGCTTTCGGGTCTTAGCAATTCGACGCGAGCCCTTTCGGCTCGCATTGCTAAGGTGTACTCGAAGCAATGATCCGTTGCCTGCCTGTTCACTTCTCGGGCTAGTTCAATCACCTCCTCGATAGCTACATCTTCTTTTACATTGGATGTCAACTGCAACAGAACGGTGAAAAACTTCCGAAACGCTTGCTTTTCGTCTTCGCATGGGTCGAGGATTTGCGTCAATAGTCCAAGAGGTACACGCCGAATTTCTGTCGCAGACTGCTCAAGAGGGGCAGAGGCATCAAAGAAATCGAAATGTGTAATAGGGTGCTTCAATTGTCCGCGCGGTGGGTGCAGAAACCGGTGGGCGATGGCGATGTTTCTTCCAAAGAAAGCCCAGTATGCCTCAAGCATCACATTTGCGAAAGGCCGCCACCTCGGGTTCTCGCCGCTCAGTGCGTATCTACAGAGAAACTGCTGATAGAACTCACTATCCATGTTAGTACGAGCCCATCGCCCCTCAGGAACAAGCTCGCCTGCCGCACTCAATGCGACACCGGTTATATCGGATTCGCACTTGACGCCTTCTGGGAATAACGTTTGTGGCGGGCTCGCCAATGGAGACTCAAGCACTGATGACCAGAGATGGAAAGCGGTCTTCAGCACTTCCCCTGCGCTATCGACTGACGTCCCCCCGCAGAGGATGGAAGTGGTCAGATACTGTTTTATAGATTGTCCATTCATCAGTCATCTCCATGATCGGCATACCACTGCGGCTTGCCACCTCGGATCTCACGTACACGCATTGGAAAGACGAAGTCGCGGCCTTCCGTGATCTCGACTTGGCCGCATACACCGGGGAATGTCCTGAGCGCCAAAATGGCATCTGCCACAATGTTAGGTCTTGCATCTGGAGCGCGTGACAGTGCCTCGGCAAGAATGCTCCACGCATCATACACGAATGCGGATGCAGACGTGGGATCGACCCCATAGCGCTGCTTGTAGGCATCGACAAAGGATTTTGTGGGTTCCTTCGACGAAGCCGCGTCGTAGGCAAGGTCTAGAAAAAGAGCCCCCTCGGCAGCATCGCCGGCGGCACCAAGAACATCGGAGAACTGCATCTCTGGCCCACTGACAATCCGTCCTTGAAAGCCGATCTGACGGCTCTGCGAAATAAGCCTGCCAAGAGGAGCCCCTACGCCTACGATGTAGAGTGCCTGTGGCCCCTTCTCTCGTACTTTCGTTAGGATAGCCCGAAAGTCGACTGTACCCGACGGATATGCTTCGTCCATGACGATTTCAACGCCGGAAGCGCGTGCACGATTCCGAAAGGCTTCAGCGACGGCTAAACCGAACTCATCATTCACCCAGAGTATAGCAATCTTCCGAAGGGCCAATGGCACCAAAAGTTGATCCACTGTGCGTTCGGCGACATACTTCGGATCAGGATACATGCGGAATGCCAAGGGATTGACATCCTTCGGCTCAGGCGTAGCACCAATGTAAAACATGATCGATCCTCGCTCAGCGATGGCAGGTGCTAATGCGACGCTCACGGCCCCCTGATGCACCATAACTGCAAGCGGTGTGGAGTTCGCATACGCAGCCTCTAGTGCCGCAAGTCCGTCCTTTGCAGTGCTGCGTGAGTCTTTCGAGTTAAGTCGAAGCTTGATTTCTCCCTTTGCATTGGCTTGGTCTACAAACAAGCTGGCCGCATTGAGATTATATCGACCGAGTTCTGCTGCCGTTCCGGTCAACGGAAGAATCGTGGCAATGTCTACGCGGCCACCGGCGGAATCATCCTTGGTTCGCCAGAGAACCACAGAAATTCCAATGACAACAGCCACAGCGATCAGGACTAACGCCTTCTTCTTGTTCATCTGGTTCCCTCCTCGTTGTATCTCTGGTGCGGGGCGCGGTATACACCCCACGAGTAGCAATCACACGGACTCTGTTCATGTGTGTCGATCATTGTCGACCTAGTTTGGGGAACATTGATAGCTCCAATACGGCGAAAGCCACATGTATGCCAAAACACTCTTCTGATGGAGAGAATGGGCTTCTCTGGAACGACACCATAATGTGGTCCGGGGTAAAGTTGGAAGTACAGACGGACGAAATGGAGCCCAAGCCCCTTTCCTCGGAATTCAGAAGAAAGTGCCATCTGGTACAACACGTGCCATCTTGAATCTCCCATCTTCGTCGCGCAACGGATCATTCCCGAGAGTAGCTCTCCACCGCTTTTACCAACAACTGCGCTTACAGACGCGTTGAGGGGCTGTCCAGGAAAACCTGTAATGAAGCCCACTGTGGTGCCAGCTATGAGGCATACACAGAGGCCACACCTGAGCACGGCAAGTTGTTCGTATTCTTTGCTCGTCCATGGATAGAGGAGGAAACCGCGGTCAAGCGAGCCGACCGAGGTAATGCTTGCAGACGCGGCTATGTCTGCGATCACACCAGCGTCGGATGCCTGCGCCGGTCGGACGGCTATTTCTTTCAGATTTCCCGACAGCAAACCGTGACTCACCCCGGAACTCAATGCCACATTCGTAAGCCTATTCATTGTCTAAACCTCTCCGCTCATGTTCTCAAAGGAACAATTCAGCCGCCGAAATCGGCTGTCCACATTCACTTGTCGTATTCATAGAAACTCGTATCAGGCGCATTAGCTCAACCTGCCGAGTGTCAGCCTCCATGTGGACATGGCTCATGCCGTTTGCGCCTCCATTGCCATTAATCTCCACAACCGCCAAGCGATGCCGTTTCGAGCCCAGTTTCCAAATGTGGTGGCTCGTCCGGTATAGGCATGGCGGTCTTGACCATGGGGAAGATGCGTCGGCTCCTGAGACGTTCCAACCTTGTCAGCGACATTTGATTACTCCTTAAGCAGAGAAATTATTTCCCGCTCTTGTTTTGCATAGGATTCTCTACCCAGTTGAAACATTTTCTCCAGTTTCGCAGCATCCGCTTCGAGCAAGTCCGTTTCATAATCCCGCTCGGCAAACGTATCCGAAATGCGTACACAACGGATGTCCTTGAAGAGCAGTTGACGCACTATCTCAAGCGTATGCGTATTACACGACAGCATCTTGCGAGCAAGCCAGAAGGGCCATCGATCAAGCAGGAACTCATACACAAGGTTTCTTCTTGGCTCTCGATACTCGCCAACTCCCACGCTAAGCAATCTGATCTGCGATGCTTGCTTTTCTAACGGTCCGACGGCATCGGCAAGGGCAAAAAGAGCCGGATTATTACCCACGAAGCCACCATCCATAAGGAGCGGGGTGCCTTGATTTATCGTTGTGACAGATGTCGTTTCGAAGAACGGAAATGCGGAGCAGGATGCCAAAACAGCTTCTCTAACTGAGGTGCCAAATCCAGGCTGCCACGTAGCCGCCCGCCCATGTGCTTGCTGGACGGTGTTCTTGAATATCATAGGCTTGGTATAATCAATCTGTGTGGCGATAATTCCGATTGATGTTTTGAAGGAATCAAATGTTGTATCTCCGAAAATCTGAGTTGTCGTTTGCCTGAGCGCAGCAGACCTCCGACCCTTGCTCCACTTCTTCATTATCCTCGGTATGTGCTCGAAGTATGTGGCCTTGATGTCCTCGACGGGGGTGCCTAACGCGAGCATTGCAGCGATTATCGATCCGGTGCTAGTTCCGTACACAAGATTGAACACTTCGTGCAATGGGCACCCGCAAACGGCCTCAATCTCAAAAAGAACACCGAGGGAATAGACTCCCTTAGATCCGCCTCCATCCAGTGAGAGGATTCTGTATCTATCGCCTTTCATGCTGTTTTTTTTCTGAGTCGTATATTCTCCGACACCTGTTCACGATTACTTTCGCGTGGGGATAAGTACCATTGAATCGGGATCGATTTCATGTCTTTGCCTTGGTCTGTGGCGCGAAAGCGTCAAGGTAGATTTGATTGAATGCGCTGGGCACTTGGTTGATCGCCCCGTTTATGACCTCAAGCACTTTGGCGGGACGTGCTTGGATGCAAATTCTTTCGCCGTCGATGCTGATGAATCTAGGCACAAATACGCGAAGACTCTCGATCAGCGCCTTGATTTCGGGCCGAGAAAGCGGGGTGACGATCTTCTCGTTTAGCTTGATTCGTACACTTGCTATTTCAGGTGCCTCTGTGTCCTTCTGTTGAAGTTCGTAGATTGTCTCCAGCATCTCCTTCACTGGGCCAAACGGGATATTCTCCGAAGCAATTGTCTCAATCCAAACGGCTACCTGCTTTGGTGTTCTGCAAGTCTCCAGAAGATTCTTGATTCTCAGAAGGCTAATCTGTTTTGGCGCAGAAAGGAGAAGCAAACGCACGAGGTCGGCTGCCCTGATCAAAGTGACGCATTGCTGAACGGCTTCCTTTGAAACGGCGCTCTCAGGATCATTACCCCCCTCAAAATCTACCGCGACGACAACAGAGAAATCGGCTTTGTAGTCGGTCTGGTGACGCTTGATTGCCGAAAGTTTGGCTGTGCCTGCCTGAATGCGTTCCTTGCCAGTGCTCTTGGCATCGTACGTTAGCGAGTAACTGGCCCGTTTCTCGGTCTCCGTGTACCCAAGGATCGCATCAGCTTTCCCGTCTGGCTTGCCCTTGCCGCCAATCTTGGTGGCTTCGAAGCCCAGTGCAAGAAATGCCCGGTGGACGGCATCTTCCAGACCGGTGGGGTCAGCAATTGAGTCTTTAAGGAATAGCGCAACTGCTGGAGCACTTTCCCTGTCGGAGAGGGACAGTTCTCTAAGCGTACTGTCTCGACGACGCATGATGCTATTGACTTGAGCTTCTTCGATCCCCAGTTCGTAGAGGTGTGCTTCTGTAAGGACCTCGGTAATAGCCATAAACTTAACCGGCAACACGCTTTTGTAGGCGTCGTTGTAGTTCGCTATGAACGGATGCAACATGTTCACACGAAGGAGGCCTGTGGACAGGTTGAGCCGGGCGATAGGCTCGCCTGCCCCCAGAATGGCCCAGTCCACAGTCTTGATAAGAGCTTCCCCCTCCAACAATTCGGCTCGCAAGTCCGCGAGCAAAGCATCCTTGGTGGCGGGGTCTGGCTTTTCAATCAGGATTGGGCTCGATATCTTCCCACTGAAAAACCGCTCAGCAAAGAGAAGTAGCGGTCGCTTCGAGACCATGAGCGAGGTGCGCGACAACCGATACTCAACGCTCGACTCCCGATCCGTACGCGACTGCTCCTCAAAGTGGAATTTCCGAACCTCATTATTGAACTTGGTCTTCAGATACTCCTTGAGTTGTCGGAGCGGTTCGGAATCCTTAATGGTCTCCCGGGTTGATGTCAGATTGCTGTCAAGTTCGTCGGCATGCACCACAATCCTGGTGCGGTTAAAGGCACCATGGGAGAAAGCCTCCATGCCAAGCAGGGGATCATCAAGATTGACGAGGCGTCCACGAACCATCAGGAATATGCCGTGGCTCCGGCCTTGTTCCGATGCCTTGCTTGCATCAACTAACGAATCCTCGTAAAGATCAATATGGCCCGAGACGCCGGGAAGTTTCTCGAAATCAACGAAATGTTTATCATCTAATTCACGGCAATTGGCATATTTCAATGCATCCGCTGTTGGGTCATCCTTTCCAAACGTCCAAGAACGCCGTATCGGCCTGTCAACCTTTGATGACTCCACCAATTCACCGTTGTAATGCAACTGAAATGCTGGACTATGAGGCAACGCTGTTCGCAAAACCCACTTGAGCCGTCCCTCCTTAATCTCTGCGGCCTTGGGGCGGAGCGCTGTCATGATTGAAAACGTCCATGATGGAACGGCATCGGCGCCAAAAAGTGAAAAGGGCAACAAGACGCGCCCCGAGGAACGAATGAACGGACCGATACTGGCCTCAGCTTCGGTTTCGGTCAGCTCTCTTTCCGCGAGGGTAAGGGAATCCGTCGTTTTGGGAATAGCGTCGTAGTTCATTGTAGTCGCAAGGAAGCGACCATTCCGTTTGCAGACATAGGTGAGTTTGCGGGCAAGGACGTATGTTGCTAACTTGCCAATCCCAAAGCGGCCAATCTGAAGCCGTCGGCCATCTCGTGTTCCTTTACGTTTTTCTGACTCACCTATATGCCATAATTCTTTAAGGCCAGCCTGATCCATGCTTTCACCATTATCGCAGACCCACATAGTGGCGTCTTCCACGGTGAGGTCTGGCGAAACATATACAGCAACTTTGTCAGCGAAGGCATCATACGAGTTGCAAACAAGTTCCTCAAATGCCTTGTTGGGGCTGGAGTAGAGACCGGCGGAAAACAACTCAATGATCCGGTAACTGATATGGACTGGAATTGTGTCGATTTGCTTTCCGCATGTTTCAATTTGCATCAGCATCTCCCAGTGACAACGAACTCTTCTGCATAGACCTTCCGACTCGTGGTATCAGTGGTGAATTTTCCACGGGCATCCCGATATGGTGTCAATATTTTGGAAGAGATCGCTCGTTTCGTGCTTTCGATCTCGCAGAACCCTTCATCAACAAGACACGAGAGTAGGTAGTCAGCATTGTCGATCTTGACTCCCTTGTACTCAGTATTGCCAATGACAAATAACAACATTCCTCCGGGATTAAGGAGCTTCACGCATTGGCGCACTGTTTTGAGTAGATCGGCAAAGTATCTGGCGGTTGCCTTGGCTTTGCGTCGGTCGACATCGTAAAGCTGAAATACAATTCCGTAGCCGGTTGCGTTGAGATTCTTAATGTCACGGTTAAAATCAGAATCGTGGTAGAGACTCCCCATGGTTCCCGTACGCAGTTTGCGATAATCGTCCGTATAGCCCAACCAAAGCGATGAAAGCTGATGGAGGTCGGCGTATTCATAGGATGTGACGTAGGGCGGGCTGGTGACGATTAGATCGACCATCGGCTCGGCGAAATCCATTTCAAGAATATTGCCGGTAACAATTATTGACGCTGCCTTCTTCGTCGGCTTACCCGGCTGTTCGCTAACTTCATTCAGCGCTTTGATCATTAGAGCCACTTGTCCTTCGAATGCAGGCAGGACATCGACCGGCTTTTTGTCCGGATCGACTTGAGGCTTGATCGACTTGGTCAGCCACTTGGAAGTTGGCTTGAGAATGTTTGAAAAGGCACACAGAAAAAAGTCGTGGTATTTTCCTTCTGGCACGGTATCAATTGCAGCCTTCACACGGCTAAGCTCGAGAATCGTTCCTTCATCAAACCAATAGTTGAGGCGGTCATCCTTCAGGTATGGTGAATAGTGAAGTCGATGGCGACGAGCATATGAGCGCAGGATGTCGGCAAGGTAATGTTCCAAACGTGTTTTCTGGTAGTCGTTGCGCTTTACACGTGCTATGAGCGTTGCGACAGGGTTTATGTCACAACCCCAGAAATCTGTGTTTAGCCGCTTCGCTTCAAGGGCGGTGGTTCCGCAACCGCAAAAAACGTCGGCAATGCGTTTCACCTCAACACCCCGTTCCCTCGCATGGGCAACCGCTTTCTGGGTAATGAATGCTGGGAATTTGGCCGGGTATGCATGTATGCGGTGCATGAGAGGTTCTTTCTCTCCACCAAAATCCCAACGCCCCGACATATTGGACATCGAAGAGGGACTAGCCGTATCAAAGCTGCTATTCAACATTCGCTTTCCTTCAAAACATCGAAGGGGTAAGTCGGTACGAGCGTCCCTACATTCCGAGACGTCACCTGTCGCTCGCGCGCTCCCCCAAATTGCATTCTTCTAAACAATGGAGGATTTCTACCGGATTGCGCCTGCCATTGGAAGTGTGGAATTGGGATTGCTTTGATTCCTGTTTTTCATAACAAGGACACACAGGTTCCGCCACAGCCCCACGCCATCAAGCACACAACCCCTGCCAACCCCGAGCCCGTCGATGGTGGGAAAATCAGCCAGCAAAATCTGCTCATCCTGCTTTCGCCCACCAGCACCAGTCTTGACTTGGATCATAAAGAACCTGCATTCTCCCGGACATGCCAACACTGTCCTGGAACGAAATCCGCCACAACGCGATCCGGTTCTCCCGCGAGTGGACCGGCGAAAAGCGCGAAGCCGCCGAAAAACAAACGTTCTGGAACGAGTTCTTCGACGTATTCGGCATCCGCCGCCGGGTAGTCGCCAGCTTCGAGGAACCCGTCAGGAAAATCACCGGAAAGTATGGCTTCATCGACCTGTTCTGGCGGGGTGTTGTTCTTGTTGAGCATAAGAGTGCCGGAGCGGATCTCGGGAAAGCCGAATCGCAAGCATTCCGCTACATCCAGGATCTGGCCCGCGAAGGCCGCACCGGGGAAATCCCCCGATACGTCATCGTTTCCGACTTTGAACGAATCGCCCTGCACGATCTGGAACCGGAGGATCAGCGTGCGGCCATCTCGGAGTTCCCACTCACCGAATTCCACCGCCACATCCATGCCTTCGCCTTTATTCCCGGCTACAAGCAGCACCGCTTCAAGGAAGAGGATCCGATCAATATCCGGGCGGTGGAAATCCTCGGAGCACTTCACGACACGCTCGAAGCCGGCGGTTATTCCGGACACCGGCTCGAACGGTTCCTCGTCCGCATCCTTTTCTGCCTGTTCGCCGAGGATACCGGCCTTTTCGAGCGCGAAAGCTTCAAACTCTACATCCTCAACTGCACCGCCGCCGATGGCTCCGATCTCGGCCAGCACCTCGCGCGCCTATTCGACGTGCTTGATACGGCTCCCGGAAACCGCCAAAAAAACCTCGATGAAACACTGGCCGCCTTCCCCTACGTCAACGGCGCTCTTTTTGCCGAAAACCTCGGCTTTGCCGACTTCAACCGCGACATGCGCGACGCCCTGTTGACTACGTCGCAGTTCGACTGGTCGCGCATTTCCCCCGCCGTCTTCGGCTCCCTCTTCCAAGCCGTCATGGAGCCGAAGGAGCGTCGCCAGGTCGGCGGGCACTACACCAGCGAGCGCGATATCCTCAAGCTCATCCGCTCCCTCTTTCTCGACGAGCTGCGCTCCGAATTCGAAACCATCAAGGCCGACCGCTCCACGCGGCGAACGTCCCGGCTGGAGGCTTTCCATGCCAAGCTTTGCGGCTTGCGCTTCCTCGACCCCGCCTGTGGTTGCGGGAACTTTCTCGTCATCACCTACCGCGAACTGCGCCAGATCGAACTGGAGGTGTTGCTGGAGCTACTCGGCGGCCAACGCGAAATGACCCTCGACGACGTCAACCGCCTCTCGCAAGTCGATGTCGACCAGTTCTACGGCATCGAAATCGGGGAATGGCCCGCCTGCATCGCCGAAGTCGCCCTCTGGCTCATGGACCACCAGATGAACCTCAAGGTTTCCGAAGCGTTCGGCCAACTCTACCAGCGACTCCCCCTCAAGAAATCGCCGCACATCGTCTGCGGCAACGCCCTGCGCACAAACTGGAACCACCTGGTTGCGGGAAGCTATCTCGACTTGAGCGCCAACACGCTCAACGTCACTCAAGTGAACGAACCACCCGCCCATTACGACACCATCAACGTGTCGGCCAAAAACATCAATATCCTGACCGAAGCGGAAGCGGCGGAGCTGCAAGACCGCCATCGCGAAAAGTTCGACTACATCCTCGGCAATCCGCCGTTCATCGGCAGCAAGTTCCAGTCTGCGGAACAGCGCGCCGACATGGCGGCCATCGCGGGCGGCATCCACAACAGCGGATTGCTCGACTACGTGGCCGGTTGGTATTTCAAGGCGGCCGAATACATCCAGGACACGGGCACCGTGGTCGGGTTTGTCTCGACCAATTCCATTACCCAAGGCGAGCAGGTTGGCGTCCTTTGGAACGCACTCTTCCAAAAGCTCGGCGTGAAGATCCACTTCGGCCACCGTACATTCCCTTGGCAAAGCGAGGCGCGCGGCAAGGCACACGTCCACGTCGTCATCATCGGCTTCGCCACGCACGACACGCGCGGAAAGCGCATCTATGAATACGAAGGGGGGCAGGTGACTCTCGTTCCGGCAAGCAACATCAGCCCCTACCTTGTCGAAGGTCCCGACCTCGCCATCGTCAACCGCGGCAAGCCGCTTTGCGAAGTCCCGGAAATCGGCATCGGCAACAAACCTATCGACGGGGGAAACTATCTCTTCACGCCGGAAGAGAAGGCGGCCTTTCTCGCGAAGGAACCGAAGGCGGAGGAATACTTCCGCCGCTGGCTCGGTTCGGACGAGTTCCTCAACGGCATCGAGCGCTGGTGCCTCTGGCTCGGCGACTGCCCGCCCGAAAAGCTCCGCGCCATGCCCGAAGCGATGAAGCGCGTTGAAGCCGTCCGCAACGGCCGCCTCGCCAGCAAGAGCGCCCCGACCCGGAAGCTCGCCACAATCCCGACGCGCTTCCATGTCGAAAACATGCCGGAAGGAAACTACCTGCTCATACCCGAAGTATCGTCCGAGCGCCGCAACTACATCCCGATGGGCTTCATCACGCCGGACATTCTTTCCAGCAACCTCGTGAAAATCTTTCCCGACGCCACGCCCTACCACTTCGGCGTCCTCTCATCGGCGATGCACATGGCGTGGGTGCGGCAGGTCTGCGGGAGGCTGAAGTCGGACTACCGGTACTCCGCCAAACTGGTTTACAACAATTGTCCATGGCCGGAACCGACCGAACAGCAACGCAAAGCAGTTGAAGATGCGGCACAGGCGGTTCTGGATGTACGTAAAGAGTTTCCGGATGCCACACTGGCCGATCTCTACGATCCGCTCTCGATGCCGCCGTCGCTGGCCAAGGCGCACGCCGCGCTCGACCACGCCGTTGACAAGTGCTACCGAACCGAACCCTTCAAGAACGAGCGCCAGCGCGTTGAACATCTCTTCGCCCTCTACGAAACCCTCACCGCCCCGTTGCTACCTGCCTTACCCAAGAAAAAAAGAAGAACAGCTAAGCGATAAGCCCGCAGCAGCAGCAAGGTACCAACCTCGCCACCAACGTCGATTTCAGCTGTGGCTAAAATACGCCATCCTCATCGAAGATGCCGCCATGTAGTCGGAACAGCAGTCCCCGCTCAAAGGCGAGGACAACCATTCACATCCACACGCAAACGGGCACGGCCTACGGATTGCGTAGACGGAAGAACTCCGCGGGAAGAGAGATCGGAAGATTGGTCGCGGTCACCAAACTCGAATCGGGAACATCCATCCATGTGCCGCCAACGAGGTTGGTGGTCTGCTGTAGATGCCAGCCAAGGTTCCCTGCCGGCCACGAAAGGGTGATATCCCCACCTGATACAGATTGGCTGAGAGTCGGTGGCGGCGCAAAGGGTGAAACCGAGCTGATGTTGATTTCGTCCATGTAGAGCAAGGCCGCAACACCGTACGTTCCACTATCGGCACCCCCACCGATGCGGACGCGGTCGATTGTCCCGAAATCGCGGTCCGTGCTGTAGCTCTGGCCGCCGATTGCGTCAGCCACATTCTCGACCTGGGACAAATCGGGATTCACCCAAAACGTGATGAGCTCGTTGGTGCCGCCGATGCCAGCATTGAAATCAACCTTCACCAGCAGCAATGCAAGCGCCGAGGTATCAATACCGCTATCGAGCGCACCGTTCGCGTATAACCCCCCTGCACCAGAAACAGGGAGATCTGTAATAACACTCATGCCATTGGTGGCGATACGATTAACCGTCCAGTCATAGAAGCCGGATCCTGCACCCATGAGCATTTGCTCGGTACCCCCACTGTAAAGCGACAGCCCGAAATAACGCACCGAATCATTCAGATTCTGCACAAGTACGCTTGCGTACATTGATCCGCTGCTGTACCCGGTGGCGAAACTCCGCAAGGCTCTTGAGTCTCCGTTGCCGGTAGCAACAGAAATCATCTTATTGCCGGACGAAGTGATGTTGGGATAAGTCAGCGAGCCAGCGCCAATCGCGCTGTTGGTGGTTGCGGCTGTCACGAAAGTCCAGGCACCGCCCCAGCCGCTGCCACCGTTCAGCCCGCCGATCGCGCTGCCGGCCGTATAATCGAAACCCTCCGCTGCCGTGGCTGCGCTGGCTGATGGGAGTCCCGCACTGAAGATTCCGCAGGCAATCATGCCGCCAAGAATCACATGCCTTGTGAACATGGTTGGCTCTGGGGGTTTGGCGCTGTCAAGGGAACGTCCGAAAACTACTTTTCGGAGTTGAGTTGAAGATTGCAGTTTGGTTTTCAGTGCAGATGGCTTCATGGCGTCTCCTTTGGTTGATGTTTTCCTGCCGTTTGTTTTCTTTTCGCTCGGCAATCAATGACCAGTCTCGACACACCCGGCGTGGTTGGTCTACGACTTCCGAAGGTGTTTAATAAACTCTCTTTCGCACGGACGAAATTTTACCTCCCTTCATCCCATGTCAACAAAAATCCAATCCAAGGTCCTTGTATTGACAGAGTGTAGGTTTAAATACCGCCAAATTTCGTACTGGTGCGCATTCAAGCCGATCCTGCACAAACACCCATCTCTTGGATCGCCTAGGCTTGCGGACTCGCCATCAACCGCGACTTCGTCTATGGCCACAAATACGGGTTCCTGCTCGAAGACACCGCCGTGAAGACTGAATAGTTCACCAAACGCAATGCATCTCGGTTCCACACGCTCAACCTCTTCCGACTCGCAGCGGAGGCACTGCTTCTACAAAAAAGGGGCAGGCAAATTGTGCCTGCGCCGTGTACATCAAAACCCTTGGCAGCCCTACTGTCCGCTTCGCCAGACCTTGGAGGGCAGTAGGCCGAGGCCGACGATGGCGAGCTGGGTGCCGACGAAGACGAGCAGCCAGAACGTGGCGGACTGGGTGAAGCCATAGGAGTGCAGGCCGACGCTGAGCTGGTTTACGCCGAACCACGACCAAGCGGTGACGATGTTTCCGGTGACGGCCATGACGGCGAAGCCTCGGTTGGAGACCATCTTCCCGGTGCGGGCGTGCAGCATGATGGCCGTCCAAAGAACGATCAGCAGCGCGCCGTTTTCCTTGGGGTCCCATCCCCAGAAGCGGCCCCACGAGTCGTCCGCCCACAATCCGCCGAGCACGGTGCCGACAAAGCTGAGCAGCAGCGCGAAGCAGGTGGTTCCATACATCATGCGGTACATGTTTTCGTTGGTCTGCTCGTCCAACCGCTTGGTGAAGAGGCCGGAAACAATGTAGAAGACGCCGAGCGTTCCCGTCACGAAGGTGGCCATGTAGCCGAGAGTGACGGTGATGACGTGGGTGGCGAGCCAGAAGCGGGTATCGAGCACGGCGCGCATCTGCTCCATCGTGTCGCCGTCGCCGGCAAGGAAGTGGGCGATAAGCAGCGTAACGAATCCGGCAATGCCGCCGACGAGGTTGCCCATGCCTTCGGCCTTGCGGTAGACCGCTTCCAGCACAATACCGGCGAGCACCGCCGCCCAGCCGATGAAGATGGCCGAGGAATACAGGTTGGTGACGGGCGGATAGCCGGAAAGGAAGCAGCGCGCAATGATGGCGAAGGTGTGCGGAATGAACGCGCAGACCATCAGCGCCAGTGCCGCGTCGATCGGCCCGCGCTTGCGTGCCAGCCAGCCGAAGCAGCTGATGATGAAGACGAGCAGGTAGAGTTCCGCCGCTTTCATGAAGGCACCGAGGCGGTTGTAGAAGATTTCGAAGGAGAGCTTTTTCAGCGCCGCCGGATTTTCCGCCCGCACAAGGGCTTCATATTCGGCCACCGCGCTGTTGAAGAGCGCGACGTTGCCGTCGCGATAGGCATTGAGCATGGCGGCAAACTTGACCGCCACCGGATCCGGCTTCGTCATCGGTCCGGCCAACAGCGAACTCATCAGCGGACGCCAGCGGGGATCGCCCGAATGCGGCGGGATCGCCAGCGGGATTGAAAAGCCTTCCAGCTGCATGTAGCGCTGGGCCGTGCTCATCAACTGCTCCTTCGGGATGAACGTCGGGTCCTCGAACGAGGACATGATGTTCTGGTAGAGATAGAACTTGTTGGCCGTCTTGATGATCTGCTTGTCGTAGAGGTCGCGCTGTTTCTCGGCCTTGCCGTAGGCGGAGCGGGAGGCGGATTCGAGGTTCCCGATCTTGGGCACGATCTCGCGGTAGGAATAGCGGAACCCCTTGCGCTCTTCGAGGCCGAGACTGGAAAGCACATCCATGTTTTCGATGCGGAAAACCTTGTAGTCGAGCGCCTCGGGGCGGCCGGCAATATTGTCGAGCATCCATTGCACGGCGGAAACACGCTTGCCATCGACGCGCACGGTCTGCTTGTCCGACAAGATCGTCAGGAAGTTGCGCGCCAGAGTATCAAGGGGCTTCTTGCGGCCATCGTATTTAACCGGGAGGGTTGCAAAGGCGTTGATGTGGAAGTCCGCGTCGGACTCTTTCGGCAGCTTTACCCCGCTCTGGAAAAACCAGACGGCGAACAGGACCACGATGGAATGGGTGATGATTTTTCGCATTAGGACGATCTCCTCTGGGAACGGCGGAGCGACTGCACGAACTGCGCGGCCATGCCGACGAATACGATCATGCAGGCGAGATACGGGATCATCCAGCTATCGTTGTGCACCACCTGCAGGACGGTGCCGCTGTCGTCGGGAAGGAATCCGGATTGGTAGAAGGTGCGGCGGGCATAGCGCAGCGGATTGTTCATCCAAATGCGCAGCTCGCGCTCCACATGGTCACCGGCATTGACCAGGATGATCTGGCTGGCAAAATCCTTCGGGGTCTGCGTGCCTTCGTATTTTTCATGCACAAAATCGAGCAGCTTGATCGAGAACGCATTGCCGTCGGGCGAGGTCAGATATTCGCGGCGGGAACGCAGATAGGCCGTAAAGGGTTTCCCATCCGCGACGATCGTCTGCGGCATATCCCACGCACGGTTCACAAAGTTTGGATAGAACCAAAGCGAAAGCACATAGCGTCCAATGGACTGGCCAGTCGTACGGTCGAGCAGATCGATGTCGACCGCGGGTGCATTGCGTCCGCCGCCCGTCCCGCTATTTTCGGGAACTCCATCCACGAAAAGCCGGCTGCCATAGCCCTCGTAGGATGGATAGTTCGCCTTCATCGCCGCCGGAATGCCGGCGAGCGGACGCGGTTGCGAGGAATTGTCCATGAAACGGTTGACGCGGACGTCAAACGGCAATCCGGGGTCCGACACTACGGATCCTGGCTTTAGCCGGCGTTCGGGAATCACGATGACCCGGTCGTAGTCGGGATTCGAACCGTCGGTGAAGGCGAGTTCGATCTGCTGGGAGTGGTCGACATAGTTGACCGTTTCGCCCTCCTTGATCGTCATCGTTGCTTCAACCGCATAGAGCGCGGTCATGAACTCGCCGACCATCAGGAAGAGGATGCCCGCGTGCACCAGCACCAGGCCCGCGCGTTTGCGGTAGAGCAACAGGCTGGCGAGGTAGAGCACCACGGCCGCCAACGTGCCGCGCCCGAGCCGCAGGAACACGCGCCAAAACGCATCGCTTTGAGTGTCCGCAACCGGTGCCGTGCCCCAGCCAAACATGACGCCGCAGGTTACCAGCACGCCCAGCAGCAAAACGATGATGCCGGCTATCCGGCGACCGCCTTTGGCTTGGATCTTGAAGTTTGACCAATGCACCATAAGCAGGTTGATCACCATCAGCCAACCGATCAGGAAGCCGCCCGGAAAAGGAATCCTGATATCGGGCACATCCCATGAGCGCGGGAAGAAGATCGGCAGGTCGATCCATGCAATGAAGCAGCGGAAGTATTGGGCCACCACCGTCCAGATGCCCTTGTCGACCTGCGCCAACGTGCCGGCAAACACCAGCACCATGCTCAACGCCAGCAACGTTACGGTCAGTTTCAACGAAAGGAAGAAATCAACGATCTTTTTCATGATATGCTCTCTCTGTGAATGGTGTACGACCGCTTGGCGGCAACATCATTCAATTTATTTTCAGAGATTCGAGGAACGTGCGGATGGCACCGGCATGCGCCTTGAGCTCGTCGACGGATCCTTTGGCGGTGAAATACCAGTATTGCGGTTCGACGGGAACAATCGCGGCGATGATGCCCTTTCCGCCTTCCTCATTGTAGATTTCGATGTAGCTCGACGGATGGCCTTCAATCGCGAGCGTCTGCACGGCCTGTCCGATTTCCTCGGCGGAAGCCGGGGCGAGCGCAACCTGCCCGCGCCAGCGGTTGACGTTGCTGGGCAGATCGCCCATGGCCAGACTGATCAGGTAGAAGTCGATCGACGTGCCGGGGATGGTATAGCTGACCTTGCGCATTCCCGTGCCGGGAACCTCGGCCCAACCTTCCGGCAGCGTGCTGGTGTAGCCGGGACCGGCCGGGGCCTGCGCGGCCATCGCGGCGTGGGCGGCCGTTACCGCTTCCATGTCGGATTGGGCACCCATCATGCCCGGAGCCGCCTGGGGAGGAGCGGGTTGCTTGGGCACGACATAGGTGGTGGGTTCGTCCTTCCCGCAGGCCGTGATCAAAAGCAATGAAAGTAGTAAAAAAGCACCTGATTTCATGGGTATTCTCCTTTTGTTGTTAAGGGTTCTGAATATAGGAATCCCCAAAACCCATGTCGACCAATATCACGGGTTTTTAAGTTAGCTGCACCGAACTTCCAGCCCTTGGAAAACCCCCTATTCAAACGGCATGACGACCGCCTGGTCGAAAGGAGTGCCTTCCAGTGCGGACGCCTCGAAAAGCATCGCATCGCCGCGCTCTTCCAAGGTTTGGACGGGCCGCTCTGGCTCAACCCCGGCGATGGGAGGCACGACCGAACGAGACTCCTCCGGCGGTACAACCGGAACAACCGTTGGCGCGGTGGCTTCCAACGACTGGAACACCGCAACCGGTTCCACGTCTTGCCGCACCGGTTCCTCCTGAAAGCAAGTAAACCGCCACAGGCAAGCCGCCAGGACAATCAGCAATACGTAGAGAATGAACCGAAGAGGTTTCATGGCCAGTGCAGGCCGGATAAATCCTATCCCGACCTGCAACAACTGGGATACCGGAAAAGGCTTCCGATGTAAAGGCGGCATCTATGGACCGAGCTGGACTTCAACGCGATAGAAGTTCTGCAAACCCGCACGTTCAACGGTATCGGTGTAGCTGTTTTGCGGATGAACCAACCCGTCGACCAGATTGCTAAAGGCCAAGTTGGATAGATCCTCGCTCCACGCCACGCTATAGACCCGGCCTGCGATCGATGTCCAAGTCACCACAACGGGCACCCCGTTGCTCGTCGGTGCCGAAAAGTCCACGACCTTGAATACTGATGAGGCATTCGTGGGATCCAACCCCGTAATGTATTCGGCAAGGTTGTTCTGCCCGTCGCCATCGGAATCCAAAATCGCCACGGCATTGGTCGGCCCCCCGAAATAGGTTGTTTCCCATTCGTTCGGGATGCCATCGCCATCCGCATCGGAATTGATGACGATGCTTCCGATGATGGTGTACTGCCCAAGGCTGCCGTATTGCACATAGCCGTTTGGCAGCGATTTTTTAAACGGATCCCCTACCCCGGTTGATCGGATCTTGAGATAGTACGTTCCGCTGTTCACCACAACCGCAAGGCTGGCCTTGGTTTCAAGTGTTGGATTATTGGTCGCCAGCAACGCCCCCGCTCCGTCATACAGCTCGAGGATGATGTCAAGATTGCCGCCCCATGTGGTGCTCACCGGGTCGCGATAGGGAGAGACGGCAATGTTGACCATGCCCGAAGAAGCGCTGAAGCTGAACACATCCGCATCGGCGGTGGTCTCCACGACCCCGGCCTGCGAAACGGTGCCGGTGGTCCCCACCGACAACGGATCGGCAGAGATGAGGTCATCGCCAAAGTCGTCCGGCCGATAGGCAAGCCGCGCGGCGATGATCGCCAGATCGTCTTCGGTGTTGTTCGCGGAGCGATAATCGCCCTTGCTCCACTGGCTCACATTGCGGTCATAGCCCGTTCCCATGATCGGACCCCAGCTGATACTGCCGTTGTCATGGCCGGGATAATAACCGGCGGTTCTCGTTCCGTCATGGCTCAACGCCAAGTTGTGCCCCATTTCGTGGGCGGCGGCCTCGGCCTCGTATTCGGCATAGCCGGCCGTTTCATAGTTCAGCACCCACGCCGGCGAATAGCACAGCCCGGCATAATTGTGGGAATAGTTTACATCGCCAAACACATCGACATAGGCGATCCCGCCATACCCGAAATGGGGACAGTGAACGCCGTTCTTGTCCGTTTCGGGCGTAATCAAAACATGGCCGGTATGGTTGTTCCACGGCACCGGTTGCTCGGTCGTCACATCGATATCAAACGGGGCATAGTCTTCGGCCACCCGCTCCCATATCGTCTGGATCGCCTGTTGCTCCGCCACACTGAAAGTCGTCTCGTCGGCATCGAATCCATATGGCCGGCAATCCCACGAGGCAGTCGGGCCGTAGTCGGGATCCGTATTCCAATAGGTATTCGTGACCACCCCGCCATTGAAGTCGAGAAACAGCTTGTTCGTTGCGCCGGGGCGGCTATGGAAAATGGGCGGGGACGAGATGGGAACCGAGACGGTAAACGAGGCCGATGCCACCGCAGCGGCGGCGAGGCTCTCGGCCCGTTGCTGCCGGTCTTTATGGGCGAGCGGCATCCCGCCGCCAAAGTCGCAGACATAATAGAGCGCCCCGTTTGGATGAACCCTCAACGAATCAAAATCGTTCTCTGGAATTTCAAGCTCCGCCACCTTCGCCAGCACACTATCGCGCAGCTCGGAAGCCATCTCCACGAGCACCGCGCGGAACGTCCCTTCGGGTATATCGCTCAATGAAACCACGGGCGCGGAGGACATTTCGGTGGGCGACGCGGCCATTCCGGCATCCAATGAAACAGCCTCTCCAGATACTGCTGCCACAGTGGATTGATCAGGGGTCGGACTTGTCGACCCTTCCCTCGGCAAACCCGCCTGGGTGGGTTCACTGGGCGAAGAAAATCGGATAAAAACGGCGGAAAGGAGGCCAATCGCCATTAATGCGTACATGATGATCAGGCTTCTTGAATTCATGCCCCCCCCATTTACACCCGAACACGGGCAAAGTATATCAGAAAAGCAGGCGACCCTTTCGCGCAAATGGTTGTACTTCCTAGGCTGGCGAGGGTTGTCATCGTGGAAGCGGTGCCCTCACCGCTTTGCGCACGGGCAGCCCTGCTACCGGGAATGCGATGAGGGCATCGCATCTACGAACGGGCATCCGCAAAAAGCGCCCTATTGATCCAGCCGCACATCCACCCGGTAGAAGTTCTGTAGATCCGTACGGTCGACGGAATCGGTGTAGCTGTTGGCTGGATACGGCAAATCTCCGGAAATGTTGGTGAATGGGATATAGGGCAGGTTTTGGCTCCAATCCACATTGTAGATGCGCCCCGCCACCGGATTCCACGTCACGATGAACGGCGCATTCCCTGTTGCCGGAGCCGCATAGGTGACCACCTTGAACACCGACCCGGCATTGTTCGGCAGGGTGCCTGCAACATACTCCGAATAGTTGTCCGATCCATCGCCATCCGGATCGGCCGTCGCAACTGCATTGGTCGATCCGCCAAAGTACAGGAGTTCCCAACTGTTCGGAATCCCGTCGCCATCGAGATCTTCCACTTGCCGCACGACGATGGCGTCCAAGGCCATATCGCTGGTGTAGGTGCTTCCTACGACTCCACGGAATCGTAGCCAAACGTTTGACTTTCCTGCACATGCGCCAAGGCTAACCGTGACGGGATACCAAGCGTTGCCTTGATTGCCCGACATCGACCAACGCGTACTCCAAGAAGCCCCCGAGTTGGTCGAAGACTCTAGATAGAGCCCTCCCATGGTAGAACCGTACATGTGGTAGGCAAAATCTATTTCAGGCAAATCAATCAAGGAGAAGTCGAAATTTGCCTGGATCATCCCCGTTTTGTTTTCATTTCCAGATGCTTCGAGATAAGCATAGTTTGCTCCTTCATAGGCAGCCGACGGCCCCGTTGACGAAGATGGAGTAGGCCCACTATTCAATGTCCAGACAACGTCGCCGCCATAAGCAATCCATGGAGCCGACCCCTCTTCAAAATTGTTGGTTGACGGAACACCCGAACCGGAACCTGTGCGGTAGGCTGCCAACACATTCCTCATGTTGCGAATGGTGCGTGCACTATCGCCGTCGGTAGCATCTCCGGTCGGATTGGTGGAGTTGCCGGTGTAGTTGATGTCTGGATTGGAGAAATAGGGAAGCCGAACATATTCGTTGCCGCCAGCATTATCGAAATTTTCATAGGTCATCACGGAACAAAAGCCGAGAGATGCCGATGAAGCCGTGTCATTCCATTGCCAGCCTGCTGAATAGGAGTAGAGTCCGGGACCCTGCTGTATGGATTGCGTTTTTGAGTGGCCGCAACCCATGTTGTGACCCCATTCATGAACAACAGTGTAGCTGAAATCGGTCTGTTGAACACGAGCAAGGCAAAAAGCGAAATCAGGTCTACCTGCCGTTGAGTTAAGTAACCAACCAAGACCACCAGTATCCTCTACCTTCGCAAATAGACACACCATATCAGCCGCATAGGTATTGCGCCAGCCTTGCACTTCATCCATGTCCGAGTAGCTTCCCCCAACATATGTCAATCGATCCAGGTCGGTACTTGAACTTCCGCTTTCCACATAGGTCGTCTCGGCCGCATGGACAAGATTGAGCACGACCTTCGTGTCGGAATTTCCATGAACCGCATTTGCCTTTTGCATCGCCATGGCAATGTTGTTGTTAATGCCATTCAGTCCACCCTCCCATAATTTGGCGGCAGAGGTGTAGACCACCATGACATCCACCACCACGGTGGCGGATGGATCATTAGCCACCAAGTCGGTTGAGCCATTGGCTGCCGACGTAGCAAGCGGGATTCCTTCAGTCCCAGCGACCGGCTCGTCGCAAACCTTGCATCCCAACTCATTGGACGCAGCACGGTCGACCTCGATGGCGATATGCTGCCGCGTTTCAGGATCGAAGCTTACATAGTAATCATTGCCCCCTTGGATATCTGCCGACACCCGGAGTTCGTTCCCTGAATAGGTGAGGTAGAGCGTACCTTCAAACCTTCCATCCAATCGTGCAGTCATTCCAACCGCATTGTTGGGATACACTGTGACGTCGCTAATACTCGCTTCCAACACGGCGTCCTCAAATAGGCTCAACACAAGCCTGTCCCCAATCTTGAGAATAGGCTTTGCGGTCAGCAGAGTCATATCCGGTTCCACCACGCGGGCACGCAAGGCTGCTGGAGTATTGCCTCTCCACTCCACCTCCTTCAACTGGGTTGCATTGAAAACAGCGATGGGCAAAAGCGGATCGCGGTCCGGAACTATTGATGGCGCGGGTACGTTGGTAGGAATCGCGGATCCCGCGCCGGCATGGTTCGCAACTGAAGGGCTTTTCGTTTGACCCTCTATTCGGAGATTCTCGGAAGGCTTGGTTTGAAGAGAAACAGTTTTCCTGCCCTCATCCGTCGACCGTAGCACAAAAACCGAAATCCCGGCAGTAATCAATGCCGCCAGCAGAACAACAAGACGTATCTTGGGCACAACCGTTTTCATATTTTGAAAAAGTATTGCACCAAAATGAAAACCTCCAGCGCAAAATGCCGGATAACGTAAAACTAACCCTCGCGGAGAGTGGCACCGAGTTGCTGGCAGAGGAATTCGGTCAGCTTCTGGTGCTCCTTGTTGACTTTCTTGTCGGTCAGGGTTTGCTTGGCGGAGCGGTAGACGAAGTTGTACGCCATGCTCTTCTTGCCTTTTTCGATGCCTTTTCCTTGGTAGATGTCGAACAGTCCGAAGGATTCAAGGTCGCTGGGGTTTATTTTTTTAACCAGCGTCGCGATGGCTTCGTGCTGGACGGATTCATCGAGCACCAGGGCGATGTCGCGGCTCATGGACGGGAACTGTGCGAGGTCGGACACCTTGCCGATGACGAAGGAATG